>DASUNJ010000219.1:0-3814 GCA_036277235.1 Thermoanaerobaculia bacterium
CTCGGGGTCGTCCATGGGCGGCATCGGCGGCATGAAGGGCGGGAAGTCGTCGTCAAGAGGAATGGGGTCGAGCCCGGTCGAAGGCGGCAGCCAGGCGGACGAGTCCACGGGCGGCAGTTGTCCCGATTCGGAGCCCGAATCAGGGAGGTCCGGGAACGGGATGGCCGCCTCGGCGAGGGGGATGGGCTGCACCGGATCGGGGGGGCGGAGCGACACGTCGAACGGCGTGCCTCCGTCCTGGATGTACTGGTCGACGATCCTGTAGATGAGCTCCTTGCTCCCTTCGCTCAGCTCCAGAAACCGTATCCCCATGCCGGCTGGCCGGCTGGGGCCCTCGGAAACCGCTCGGATCCACACGACTTCGCCTTTCCCCTGGATGATCTCGAAGCCGTCCCCGAGCTGGAACTCGAAATCCAGCACGCTGCCGGGAGGCTCCGGCTTGTTGGTGGTGATGTACATCCCGGTGGGCGAGATGTTGGCGGAATACTCGCTGATGAACCCGGCGAAACGCTCGAACTTGAAGGTGACCTGGGCCGCGATCGGCACGCGCCGTGAATCGCGCGGGACGCTGGAAAGGTCGAACGGCTGCTGCGGCATGTCGAGGCGCCTCGTCGGAAAATCAAGTCAAACTTTATGCGCGGATGATATCAGGTAGAATAGGCTCCCGGCCGATTTTGCGCCGGCACGCGCTGTCAGCGCTGTCCAAAACCAATTCGATCACCCCCACTTCTGGTTTCCGGGAGGAGCGATGAGCCCCATTGTGCTCGAAGAGAAGAAAAGGGCGACCCAGGACTATATCGCCCTGGAGGAGCAGTACGGCGCCCACAACTACCATCCGCTCGACGTCGTCGTGGCCCGCGGCGAAGGCTGCTGGGTCTGGGACGTCGAAGACAGGAAGTACCTCGATTTCCTGGCCGCCTACTCGGCGGTCAACCAGGGGCACTGCCACCCCGAGATCCTGAACGCTGCGATCGGCCAGGCGCGGCAGGTGACGCTCACCTCCCGCGCCTTCCGCAACGACCAGCTCGGCCCGTTCTACCAGGAGATCTGCGAGCTGACCGGGTTCGGGCGCTTCCTGCCCATGAACACCGGCGCCGAGGCGGTCGAGACCGCGCTCAAGACCGCCCGCAAGTGGGCCTACAGGGTCAAAGGCGTGCCCGAGGGCAAGGCCGAGATCCTCGCCTTCACCAACAACTTCCACGGCCGGACGATCACCATCGTCAGCTTTTCCACCGAGGAGCTCTACCGCTCCGGCTTCGGACCGTTCACGCCGGGCTTCCGCGTCCTCCCCTACGGCGACGCCGAGGCGGTCGCCCAGGCCATGAACCCGAACGTAGCGGCCATCCTGGTGGAGCCGATCCAGGGCGAGGCGGGCATCATCGTGCCGCCCGCGGGCTACCTGAAGCGGCTGCGCGAGATCGCCGACCAGAACAACTGCCTGCTCATGGTGGACGAGATCCAGTCGGGCCTCGGCCGCACCGGCAAGATGTTCGCCTACGAGCACGAGGGGATTCGCCCGGACGTGGTGATCGTGGGCAAGGCGCTGTCCGGCGGCTTCTATCCGGTTTCTGGCATCCTCGCCGACGACGCGGTGATGGGCGTGTTCCAGCCCGGCGAGCACGGCTCCACCTATGGCGGCAACCCGATGGCCGCCGCGGTCGGCCGCGCGGCTCTCCGGGTCCTGGTGGACGAGCGCCTGGTGGAGAACTCCGCCACGATGGGCGAGTACTTCATGGGCCGCCTGCGGCGGATCGAGTCGAGGCACGTCAAGGAGGTGCGCGGCGTGGGCCTGTGGATCGGCATCGAGCTGCACAGCGAGGCCGGCGGCGCCCGCCGCTTCTGCGAGGCGCTCCAGCACGAGGGGCTGCTCTGCAAGGAGACCCACGACCACGTGATCCGCATCGCGCCGCCGCTGACGATCAAGAAAGAAGAGATCGACTGGGCGGTGGAGCGGCTGGAGCGGGTGCTGACGGCGCTGAGCTAGCGCACTTCTTTCGGCAGCCACGCCTCGTCTCCTGGGTCGTGCATCTCCCAGTAGGCGAGGCGCTCGCACTTCTTCATCTTGTAGACCGTGCCGTCGCCAGTCTCGAAGCGCAGCAGGCGATGGGGGGGCTGGCGCTCGAAGGTGTAGGCGAGCGAATGCCCTTCCCGCTGGAGCTGGATCCGTATCCCCTCTTCCACGGCCCTCTTCTCTACTGTCCATTCCGCCGCCGCCAGCTCCGGGAAGCGGGACTGCATCAGCGAGGGGAAGACGCGGAGCGTGGCCGGGGCCTTCCCCGCTACGAAGTCGCGCAGGGCCGCGGGCAGGCCGTCCTCCGGAATCGCTCCGGCCGGATAGTCGAGGGAGCGGTCGCCCTGGCCGTCGAAGTAGGACTGCGTGTCCAATCGGCCGCGGGCCACCTCGGCGGTCGAGACGCCGCAGGCCTCCGAGCTGGTGGCCGCGAGCTTCTGGAGCCCGCCGGTGTCGCGCCGGAGGTAGACGCTCGCCATCTGGTGGTAGGTGTAGATGCCGGTGGCCACGTCCCGGACGTGGTTGAGCTTGAGGACCTCGAACGGGGAGGCGGCAGGATCGTCGGCCTTCACGTCCAGCTTGTCGTTCCAGGGCTCCTTGACCAGGATCAGCAGCGCGCGGCCGGGATAATGTTTGCCATACCGCGCCCAGACCACGTCATAGGCGCAGAACTCAGCCTTGCCGTCGTCCCAGAGGGAATCCCGCCGCCAGGAGGCGTCGAGCGGCTCCGCATTGACCACGCTGCCGCGCTCCTCCACCGAGTCGGACCGGATCGCCCAGATCGAGAGCGCCAGAAAAAGCAGGGCGGCAAGGGATTTCAGGAAGATCTTCATGTCTTTGTTCGATAGGATGCCGGCTCGGCCGGATTTTAACCCCGGTGCTCAAGAATGCGGTTGTTTTTTCGGCTTTCCCTCGTCCTGGCGCTCCTGCTGGCCTGCTGTCAGCCCCGGGAGCCCGCCTCCTCGGCCCTCTCCGTCACCGGGCGAGGAGGGGAGCTCCGCGTCCTCATCCCTGGAGATCCGCGGACCTTCGATCCCAACACGCCCGGCAACGAGATCGGCCAGGTCCTCGCCCCGAGCCTCTACAGCGCCCTGGTAACCCTGGACACGGACGGCCGCCTCCTCCCCGATCTCGCCGAGAGCTGGGAGATGAGGGACGGCGGGCGCACCTACACCTTCCACCTGCGGAAGGGAGTCTTCTGGCACGACGGCCGGCCGTTCGGCTCCGGCGACGTACGCTTCACCCTGGAACGGCTCAAGAACCAGCCGTCCATTTCCCATGAGGCCGTCCGCCGGATCTCCCGGATCGAGACGCCGGACGACCGCACCGTGGAGCTGCGCCTGGACGAGCCCTGGGCCCCGTTCCTCTCCACCCTGGCCTGGGGAGGGACCTACATCCTGCCGCGGCATCTGTCCTCCACGGAGGGCAAACCGGGCAAACCTGTCGGGACCGGCCCCTTCCGGTTCGGAGAGCACGTCCGTGGCGAGCGCATCGTGCTGGAGGCGAGCCCCAGGTTCCACCGGCCGGGTCCCTTTCTCGACCGGGTGATCTTCCTGGTGACCCCGGATTCCTCCCGGGCCGCGGAGCAGCTCCTGCGCGGAGAGGCAGACCACACCGTGACCCGGATCCCTCTCGACCTGGTGCCGCGCCTGGAGCGCGCTCCAGGCCTGCGGGTGCTCACCGGGCCGAGCAGCGCCCGCATCTTCTGCGCGTTCAACCTGCGCCGGCCGCCGCTCGGGGACGTGCGGTTGCGGGAGGCCGTCAACCGCGGCATCGACCGGGGCGACCTGGTCCGCCAGGCTC
>DASUNJ010000220.1:0-7730 GCA_036277235.1 Thermoanaerobaculia bacterium
CTTGCCCTCGGCCAAGAGGTCGGCGTAGTTGGCGCGCTTGCTCGCCAGCACCTGCCCGCCCACGTAGACCAGGCTCTCGATGTACGGGTTGTCGAGCCCCTTGTCCTCCGTCTGGACGTGGAAGACCACCTCGTTGTGGCGGATGTCCGTGTTGTAACCGGTGATCATCGGGAGGCGACGATTCTAGAACAGGTGGAGCGGGAATCAAGCAAAGCCGTTCTGGCTTAGAATGTAGCAGAGGCCCACCGAGCCAGTCCTGACCCTCCCCGGCCACGTCCGGCGGGAGGGCTGGCCGACAGGGTGGTCCGGGAAACCGGGCCGCCTCCCATGTTTGGAAAGGTCGGGCAAGCTGCTTACGCGGCTCGGGGTGCCTCTGCATGCGAGAAACCCTATGAGCCCGCTGACCGTCCTGAAGACCCCTCCCCTGCCCTCCCCTGCTTCGCAGGAGAGGGAGACCCGGCTCGTGGATTCCTTCGGCCGCCGCCTGAACTATCTCCGGGTTTCGGTCACCGACCGCTGCAACCTCCGCTGCACCTACTGCCTGCCCGCGGACATGGAGTTCCCCTTCGGCGACAAGGCCTTCCTCTCTCCTGCCGAGATGGAGACGCTGGTCGGCGCGCTGGTCCGGCTGGGCATCCGGCAAGTGCGCCTGACCGGGGGCGAGCCGCTGGTACGCAAGGACATCCTGGAGATCGTGCGGAGGCTCAGGTCCCTGCCCGGGCTCGAAGACCTCGCCCTCTCGACCAACGGCACCGAGCTGGCGCGCCTCGCGCCGGAATTGAAGGCCGCTGGCCTCGACCGGGTCAACATCAGCGTGGACAGCCTGGATCCCGAGCGCTTCGAGGCGCTCACCCGGCGAGGGGGACTGAAAGAGGTCTGGAACGGGGTCGAAGCCGCCCTGGACACGGGCCTCCACCCCGTGAAGCTCAACTCGGTCCTGCTCGCGGACGGTATTGCGGACGGGATGGAGGACTTCGACCGCCTGGCCGCCCTCACCCTGGACCGCCCCCTTGCCGTGCGCTTCATCGAGCTGATGGCGACCGCTTCCAACAAGCATCTCGAAGGCCAGTTCCTCTCCGCCGACGTGGTCCGCGACCGTCTCGAAGCGCGCTTTGGCAAGCTCACGCCGGTCGAGGACGGCCGTCCCCGCACGGGACCCGCCAAGGCGTTCCGGTTCGAGGGAGCGGTGGGGACGATCGGCTTCATCACCCCCATGTCCCACACCTTCTGCGCGGACTGCAACCGCCTCCGCCTGACCTCCCGCGGCGACCTCCGCCTCTGCCTCTTTGCCGACAAGTACCATCCGCTCCGCCCTCTCCTCGCCGAGAAGGACCCTGACGCCGCTCTGGAGGCGGAGATCCTCCGCGTCCTTCAGGACAAACCCGAGGAACACGGGCTCGCGCGCGGCGACTACGGGAATCTCGTCAGCTTCATGCAGTTCGGGGGCTGAGCAATTTCAGAGGGCAGCCGCTGCCCTCCCAATTCGTGTCTTCCAAATTCAAGGGGCAGTCATTGCCCTCCCAATTCAGACGGTGCAAATTCAGGGGGCAGTCACTGCCCTCCGAATTTGGGACGACTGAATTCAGGGGGCAGTCATCGCCCTCTGAATTGGGAAGAGGCAATTTCAGGGGGCAGCCACTGCCCTGTGAATTTGGACGGGATGAATTCAGAGGGCAGCCGCTGCCCCTTGAATTTGGACGACGCAATTTCGAGGGGCAGTCACTGCCCTCCGAATTTGGAAGGCACAAATTCAGGGGGCAATCGCTGCCCTTTGAATTTGCACGCTACCAACCGATTCCGTAGTCCTCGCCGTGGTCGCTGGAGCCGCCCCAGAAGGTTCCGTGCTCGTGGTCGAGAAGGATGGCGTTGATCGGACCCGAGGTGCGCGCCTCGGCTTCGACCTTGTAGCCCATCCTCCGCAGCTCGGCCCTCACCCACTCCGGCGTGCTGGCGTGGACCGCCACCCTCCCGGGCTGCGACTCGTGCTCCCCGAAGGAGCTGCGCATCTGGTAGCTGTTGATGTTCGGCCCCTCCGCCGCCTCCTGGACCGTCATGCCGAACTCCACCACGTTGAGGAAGAACTGCAGGAGGTTCTGGTCCTGGGAGTCGCCCCCCTGCACCGCGAAGGCCAGCCAGGGCTTGCCGTCCTTGACCGCCAGGCTCGGGGTGAGCGTCACCCGCGGGTGCTTGCCCGGGACCAGCACGTTGAACGGGTTCTGCCCCTCGTCGAGAACGAAGCTCTGCATGCGTTGGGAGAGGCCGATCCCCGTGCGGCCCGCGATGAAGGCCGGGACCCAGCCGCCGCTCGGAGTCGCCGAAACCACCCAGCCCTCCTCGTCCGCTGCGACGATCGAGGTCGTACCCAGGCGGAAGCTCTCGTCGAAGGAGAGGGAGGCAACGGGCGGCTGGGTAAACTTCGTTGTTTCCGCGGGCGTGCCCCACTTCTCCAGCAGGGGGAGGTACGGGTTCTTCGTGCGCTGGAACGGATAGGGATCGCCGGGCTTGACCGCCGGGTCGTTGCGCTCCGGGTTGATCAGCTTGCGGCGGGATTCAGCGTACTCCTTGGAGAGCAGGCCCAGGACGGGCTCCTCCGGCGGCGTGTAGGGGTCGCCGTAGTAGAAGTCGCGGTCCGCGAAGGCCAGGTTCATCGCCTGGTAGACCGTGTGGATGTAGCGGGCGCTGTTGAGCCCCATCCCCTTGAGGTCCATCGGCTCCAGGATGTTCAGCGCCTGGAGCATGGCCGGACCTTGGGTCCAGACGTTGAGCTTGTAGACGTCGATTCCCTTGTAGGCTGTTTTTACCGGTTCCTCGATCCGCACCTGCCAGCGCGCCAGGTCCTCCTTGGTGATCAGGCCGCCGGCCTCCTGGGTACCGCGGGCGAGCTCGGCGCCGATGTCCCCCTTGTAGAAACGGTCGTAGGCGGCGAGGATCGCGGCCTTGCGGTCCTTGCCCGCGGCGAGGGCCTGGCGCTCGGTTTCGACCAGCTTGCGCAGGGTGGCGGCGAGGTCGGGCTGCTTGAACACCTGGCCGGGCTGGGGAGGGTTGCCTCCCGGGAGGAACACGGCCTTGGAGTAGGGCCACTCCTCGATGCGCTTGCGCTCCGCGGTGATCCGGCCGATGACCTGAGCTTCAATCGGGTAGCCGTCGGCCATCTCGATCGCGGGAGCGAGCACCTCCGCGAGGCTCAGCTTGCCGTACTCGGCCAGCATGACCAGGAGGCCGCCGGGGGTCCCCGGCGTCACCGCGGACAGGGGGCCGAACTCCGGCGGGTAGGGCATGTTCTTGCCCTGGAAGAATTCCGGAGTGGCGCCGGTCGGGGCGACCCCGAGGGCGTTGATGGCGATGACCTTCTTCTGTCCGGGGTGCCAGAGGAGCACCTGGGTCTCGCCGCCCCATCCAAGGGTGTCCCACATGGTGCAGGTGGCGGCGAGCATGGCGGCGGACGCGTCGACCGCGTTGCCCCCCTTCTGGAACATCATGGCCCCGGCCGTGGCCGCCAGCGGCTTGCCGGTGATCGCCATCCAGTGGCGGGCATGAAGAGGCGGCTTGGCGGTGCGGGCGGCGGCAGAGACGGCAAGCAGGATCGCGACAGCGGCAAACAGGGTGAGCCGGCGGGTCATGGGTTTCCCCTCCTCGGAGGGGGAGTCTACCGGGATTCGAGCTCGCGCCGCAGGCGGGTGATCTCTTCGTCCTTTCGGCGGATCTCCTCGGCCTGATGGCGCAGCTCCTGGGCCTGCCGCTGGTTGTCCCCCCAGACCTCCTCGAAGCTGAGCAGAGGCTGCCCCGAGGCGAGGTCAACCAAGCGCAGATGTTCCCCCTCGCGGCGCAGCCGCAGGCCGGTCGTCCAGCTCAACAGGCTGCCGTCCGGCTCGGCAGAGAGCCTCCGATACCGCCCGTCCTGGAGCCGGTATCCCTGGAGGGGTGGATTCAGGTACTCCGCAAGAGGATCGTAGAGGAAGTACTCATCGACCCCCATTTGCTCATAGAAATCCCGCTTCTTCTCGAGGTCCTCTTTCCGGGTGCTCCTGGACGTCACCTCGATCACGAAGGAGGGCCCGCGCCCCTCCTTCCACAACAGGTAGGACTTCCGCCTCCGCTTCGCAACGCCCTTGACGACGAAGACGTCCGGAGCCAGGGAGGCCTTGCGGTCTCCTCGAACGTAGTAGAAGAGCAGGTTGCCGCCCACGTACACGTCCTGTAATTCCTGATATCGGATCCGGAGGGCCGCGATCAGGTACAGCATCTCCTCCAGATGGACATCGCTCTCCGCCATCGGCCTCCCGTCGGACGAGGGGTAGAAGTCTTCGTCGTCGTCCTGCTGGAGCGGGATCGTCGCCTTTGCCTGCATACGGGCCGTCCTCTCTCCAAGCGATGCCGCATTCGATCATGGAGGCACGCCTGGGCGCAACCTGTCGCGTCCAATGATAGCACCGCCGGGCCTGCTGGACGCTTCTCCCTCCCCGTTCTAGAATGCCCGGGACTCTCTCCGGGCGGCGTCGCCGCCTCCCGGTCACCCCATATCCCAAACTCGACGGGAGGAGATGAAGATGGCTGAGCCCACTACGGCGGAATCGACCGCGGAACCGACCGCGGCCCAGAGCACCCTGGTCCACTACGAGGTGAAGGACGGCGTCGCCTACCTCACCCTGGACGATCCGCCGGCCAACACCTACACCCACGAGATGATGCGTCAGCTCGACGAAGCCATCTTGAAGGCCCGGTTCGAGAAGGACGTCTACGTGATCGTCCTGCGCGGCAACGGCGACAAGTTCTTCTGCGCCGGCGCCAACATCAACATGCTGAAGTCGTCCGATCCGTACTTCAAGTACTACTTCTGCCTGCACGCCAACGAGACGCTCAACCGGCTGGAGCAGACCCCAAAGCTGGTCATCGCGGCGCTCGACGGCCACACGGTCGGCGGCGGCCTCGAGATCGCCATGGCGGCCGACATTCTGATCGCGCGCAAGGGCTCGGGCAAGATGGGCCTGCCCGAGATCAACCTCGGCGTGCTCCCCGGCACGGGCGGCACCCAGCGCCTCGCCCGCCGCGTGGGCAAGACGACCTCGATCGACCTCATGATCACCGGCCGCCTCATCGACTTCGAGGAGGGCCAGAGGCTCGGCATCGTCAACTACATCTTCGAGGGCGACAACGCCAGCTTCGCCGAGCAGATCCACAAGTACGCCAAGGAGTTCACCCCGCCGAACAAGGCCGCCAAGGCCGCGGGCCGCATCAAGCGGTCGGTGCAGTCCGGCTGGGAGGTGCCCTTCGAGAGCGGCCTCGCCATCGAGCGCGAGCTGCAGCAGCAGCTCTTCGAGAGCCCGGACGCCAAGGAGGGCCTCGACGCCTACGTCTCCAAGCGCAAGCCGGAGTTCCGCGGCTGGTAAGGCTGTTGTTCTGTCAGGTGCGACCGTCTAGCCTGGGGTTCTCAACCCCAGGCTAGCCCATCCGGTCGAGGACTTTGTGCAGGGCCTTGGCCATCATCTTTTCCAGGACCTGTTCCAGATCCGCGCTGCCGCCGTCCGGCTTCTGCTGCTGCGGCGCCGGCTCCGAGTCCTCGAAGTCGAGGTCGGACAGGTTGAGCGACCCGCCCCAGGGGGCGTTGCCGGTGCGCTGGTATTCCTCCAGCGTCTCCCGCAGCCGCGCCGCGCCCGCGCTCGGCGCTCGCTTCTTCCTGGGAAAGGCGAGCTGGAAGAGCTCCTCCGGCTCCACCCCGATCACCCGCGCGATGGCCACGACGTGGTCCACCTTCAGGTCGATCATTCCGGAGAAGAGACGGCTGAGATAACTGCCGCTCAGGCCCAGCTTCCGCTCCACATCTCGATTCGTGAAGCCCAGCACCTTCATTGCTGTCTTCAACATCGTGCGCAGACGACGGACTTCGGCGCTCGGCTCCGTTTGGATCTCGGTCTTTTTTCTTTTGGGTGACATTGTGGTGCGAGCGTACATCACAGGACAGCCAAAGCACAAGCGGTCGTACAGTGACGGCGCTAGCCGCGCAATCATTGTATGAGCCATATGGAACGGCCTGGGTTATAATCCCGCCCGCTCCTCAGCCCCGGAACCGACACCCTACGTTTTCCAGGAAGCCCTACGCATGACTCGACGCTTGTCCCCAATTGCCGCTGTCTGTCTTCTCGGCTTCGCCGCCGGTACCGCCCAGGCGGGCACGGTGTACGTCCCCTTGCCCGGTCTGACCCAGGCCGGCACCGCTTCGTACGAGGCGGAGGTCACGGTCGCCAACTCGGCCGCCACGACGGCGAACGTCAACCAGGTCCTCGTGACCACGGATACGGACGGCACCCAGCGGGCCGGCCAGCCCGCGGCGCTCCAGGTGCTCGGAAACGTGACCGCGATTGTCAAGCCCGGGGCCGGGTTCCGCGGCCTGCTCGAGCTGTCGGGCTCGCCGAACGTGCGCTACGGCGCGCGCCTCGCGGGCAAGGGCTCAGCCGGCGCGCTCGGCGTGGCCCTGCCGGTCGTGACCTCGGAGAACCTCGTGGCCGGCGGCGGATCGCTGACGCTCCAGGGGCTCACCGCGACCGCGACGCGGTCCACGCACCTGATGCTGGCGAACGTGTCCAAGTTCGCGGCCCAGTGCACCGTCTCCCTGGCCAGGCTCGACGGCTCGGTCCTGGGCGCGGCCATCGCGGTCACGCTCCCGCCGGTGTCGTCGAGCTACCGCGCCGACGTCCTCGGGGCCGTGGAGCTTTCGGACGCCCGGGCCACGGTGAGCTGCAGCCGGGACTTCTTCGCCTATGCCCTGCTGACCGACAGCGCCACGGGCGAGGTGGCGGTGGTGGAGCCCTCGGGGAGCGGCGAGTCGTCCCTCACGGTGCCGGGCGCCGAGCCGGAGTGCCCGGTGGGGGCGACCTGCTTCATGGCCAAAGGGGTGGTGCACAGGCCGACGCCGTCGGCGCCGGTCGGCCGGCTGGCCTTCGCGGCTCCGGCCGGGGCGTTCACCCGCCTGCGGCTGACGCTCGACGTCACGGTCGGCGCCTGGTATCCCCAGGATGCGGACGGCAAGCACCTGATCTACTGGTTTGTGATCAACAAGAACCAGGACATGCCCGGCATGCTCTACTTCCGCGGCCCCGCGGCCTACACGGCCATGGCGCGGCACGGCATCGGGATCAAGCACGCGTCCAAGATCAAGATCGTCAAACCCTTCCAGGCGATCCCCGGCCGCACCTACCGGGTGGTGAACGACTACGACATGGGCAAGGGCAAGTACACGGTGACTATCACCGACCTGGCGAGCGGCGAGCTCAAGCAGACCCTGGAGGGCACCCCGAACGTCCCCAAGGTGACCCTGAAGGCCGGCGACCGCTTCCTCCTCGACATGGGCTTCCCCGAGGGAGCCATTCCGGATGAGGTGCCGACGTTCGGGTGGACCTACAGCGACGTAGTGGTGGAGGCTTACAAGTAAAAAAGGACGGCAAGGACACCAGGGACAGCAAGGACGTCCTTGGTGTCCTTATGGTCCTTGGTGTCCTTCAGGTCCTTCCGGACGCGTGCATCTCCTGAAGCGACCGCACGGCCAGGCCGTCGCGCTGGAGGGCGGCGATGCCTTCGACGGCGGCCATGGCTCCCGAGAGAGTGGTGATGCAGGGAATGTCGTGCTTGAGGGCCGTGCGGCGGATGAGGCCGTCGTCCTCGTGCGACTCGCGGCCCAGCGGGGTGTTCACCACCAGATCGATCTCGCCGTTGATCAGGTGGTCCACCACGTGCGG
>DASUNJ010000221.1:0-9988 GCA_036277235.1 Thermoanaerobaculia bacterium
GCCGATGAACGAATAGATCACGAAACAGCAGCCGAGCCAGACCCCGCCCAAGCCGAACGGCAGGAAGCCGCCCTGCCCGACGAGGTTCCCGAGGCCGATCGCAGGCTCGCCGGTCAGGCCGAGCACGACCAGCGCGGCAAGAACGACGAACAGCGCCAGCGCGACGACCTTGATCAGGACGAGCCAGGACTCGATCGTGCCCAGGCGTCCGACCGGCCGCGAGTTGGCATAAAGGAGCGCCGCGGCGAACGCGAGCACCCAGACGGCCCCGGGCACCGCCGGGAACCAGTAGCTCATGTAGATCGACGCGGCGACGAGCTGCGCTCCGGTCGCGATCACCTGCATCAGCCAATAGCTCACGCGCACCGCGTAGCCGGCGAACGGCGAGAGATACATCCCGGCGTACACGCCGAAGGCGCCCGCCGTGGGATGGGCCACCGCCATCTCGGCCAGCGCGCGGCCGAGGAGCAGCGAGACGAAAGCCACGATCCCATAGGACAGGATCACGGCCGGTCCGGCCACGTTGACCGCCAGGCCGCTGGCGAGAAACAGGCCCGTGCCGATCGCGCCGCCGAGCGCCATTGCCGCCTGCTGGCCCGCCGAGAGCTGGCGCGCGAGCACCTGCTCGTTGCGGACCGCGGAATGCGGATCGGTCGAGGTCATGAGGACGCGCTTGAGTCTACAGCAGGCCGCCTCGTTCGCGGGAGACGCTGCCCGCACCGCAATACCCCGCCATGGTGGTGAAGTAGACGTCCTCGAGGTCTGGCGCCACCGGCTCGAAGCCGGGGCCGGGCGGCGAGCCGTCATGGACGTGCACGACGGTGCGGCCCGCGAGCAGCTTCGTCGAGATCACCGCGTGCTCCTTCTCCAGCGCGGGCAGCTCCGCCTTCGCGACGATCCGCCGCCAGATCCGCCCCTGCAGGCCGGCGATGGCGCGCAGCGGCTCCGCCTCCATCAGGATCTCGCCTTTGTCGATGATCGCCATGCGGGTACACAGCTCCGAGACGTCCTCGACGATGTGCGTCGAGAGGATGACGACGCTGTTCTCCCCCAACTCGCTGAGCAGGTTGAGGAAGCGCACCCGCTCGGCCGGATCGAGCCCCGCCGTCGGCTCGTCGACGATGATCAGCCTGGGATCGCCCAGCAGGGCCACCGCGATCCCGAAGCGCTGCCGCATGCCGCCCGAGTAGCCGCCCAGCTTGCTCTTGCGCACGTCCCAGAGGTTGGTCTGGCGGAGCAGCGCCTCGACCACCTCCTTGCGCTCCCGCCGGTTCGCGATGCCCTTGAGCACCGCGAAGTGCTGCAGCAGGTCCTCGGCGCTGCTCCTGGCATACACGCCGAACTCCTGCGGCAGGTAGCCGAGGGTCTTCCGCACCTCGCCCTTCTGCTTCACCACGTCGATGTCGCCGAGGCGGATGGTCCCCGCGTCGGGCTCCTGGAGCGTGGCGAGGGTGCGCATGAGCGTGGACTTGCCGGCGCCGTTGGGGCCGAGCAGGCCGTACATGCCGGGCGGGATGGTGAGCGTCACGTCCTTCAGCGCCTGCACGCCGTTGGAATAGGTCTTGGAAACCTTCCGGATCTGCAGGATCATGCCGCCTCCCTGAAGTGTCGGGGGTAACCTCGCACCTCTATACGCGCGAGGCCGGCATGTATTTCCGGCTGAAGATCAGGCGGCGCCGATGGCCTGGCGGATGCGCGCGATCTGCCGCAGGTGCACCACGTCGTGACCCGCGTAGAGCTTGATCATGTGGCCCAGCGGCTCGTCGCCGCGCTCGGCGTGGCGCATCACGCACTGCTGCATGTCCTCGGGCGTGGCGCGCCGCAGAACCCGGAGATTCAGACGCCGGAGGTACTCGAAGTCGTCGAGAGCGGTGGCGAGGTCGCTGTCCTTGTAGGCCAGGCGCTCGGCCCAGAGGTCCTGGTCATAGCCGGGCAGCTCGGGGGAGCCGTGGGCGAGCACCATGCGGAAGCGGAAGCCGCCGACCAGCTCGGAGTCGGCCAGGTGCTGGACCACCTGGCGCACCGACCACTTGCCGGGGCGCTCGGGGGTGCCGTCCTGCTCCGGGGTGAGACCGGCAACCGCCTTGCGCAGGGCTGCCGGGGTTTCGGCGAGAAGCTCCAGCGGATCGCGCGAGCCGAGGGCGTCGAGAAGGGCCGCGACGTACGCGCCGGCCTGGGTGACGGCATCGGGAAAGCTGTTGGCGGATTGGGACATGGTGCTCGGATTCTATACTCAGGGGAGCAAGGAGGAGACGGCATGATCCGAGGAGTCCACACCATGTTCTACTCGTCGCAGGCCGCGGAGCTGCGGGCCTTCCTGCGCGACAAGCTGGGCTTCCCCGCCACCGACGTGGGAGAGGGCTGGCTCATCTTCGACCTGCCGGAAGCCGACATGGGCGTCCACCCGACGGAGGAGGGCGGCGCGCCCTCGGGCACGCCCGACATCTCGTTCTACTGCGACGACATCGAGGCGACCGTGCGGGAGCTGAAGGGCCGAGGCGTTGAATTCACTGGAGAGGTCCAGGACATGGGCTATGGCCTGGTCACGCACTTCAAGGTGCCCGGAGGCTTCGAGCTGCAGCTCTACCAGCCGCGTTACTCGAAGTAGCGGCTAGAAAGCCGCCTCGGCGGGCGGCACGCCGGGTCGTGCTCATGCCTTCCGCAATCCCCAGAGAAGGAGAGCCGAGGAGACCAGCATCGCCAAGGCGACGCTGCCAAAGCCGAATGCAACGAGCGCTTCCTGCCAGGACTGACCCTTGTGAATGCCTGAAGCCAAAGGTGTCATGGCAGCCGTGCCAAACGCTGCGGCGATCGTAGTGGAAGCCCAATTGGCATAGGTGCCATACAGCGCAATACCGAACGCTGCCTTCGCAGCGCGCGGTGACAGGCGGACATGCGGCCAGGCAGCCCCGAGTGCGAGCAGGAAGGTGCCATTCATGAGGCCCTCGAGGTGAGCCGCCAGCCCCATGCGCGGATTCTCCAGTTGCTGGACGAACAATCCAGTGATGAGGCCGAGCAGGAAAAGGAGCATTCCGTGCCAGCAGAGGCGCCGAGATCTGTTTTCCATCCGGTGCAGGTCTCCCCGTAGGTGCCTGAGTGTGACCGAGATTCTAACGGAGGCCCTGGAGACAGGGAAGGTCGAAGACTGTAGGCCAGCTGTGACGCCGTTTCTTCGGCGTGCCACGCCGTTGTTTCGGCGCGTAACGCCGTTTTCCCGGCAGGATCTACTGCCAGGCGAAGCGCGGCTGCTCGAAGTGCGCCACGCGGGTGTCCCGTCCGTGGACGGCCACCTCGGCGAATTGGTGGACGACCGCCGCGGTCGGCGCGTAAAGGATTCCCTTCGGCAAGGACAGGCCCATCACGGGCCGGCCGCTCTCCGCGCCAGGCTGGAGCACGACCTTGTCCAGGGTCAGCTCGTCGAGCGGCAGGAGATAGACCCTCGCCACTTCCCGCGGATCCGGCCGCAGCGCGTCGCCGCTCCCCCAGACCACCACGGGCGTGATCACGAAGCCGGAGCGGGTCGGAAAGTCGTCCAGGCAGCCGAGGACGTGCTCGGGCGGCAGGGAGAGGCCGATCTCTTCCTCCAACTCGCGCAGGGCCGCGGCCTCAGGGGTCTCCCCCGGATCGCGCCGGCCTCCCGGGCAGGCCCACTGCCCGCCGTGCCGCCGCAACCCCGCCGCCCGCACGGTGAGGACTACCGCGGCACGCTCCCTGGCATCCGGTACGACCACGACGGCGACAGCCGCGAGGTGACGTCCGTCCGCAGGGGCGCTCCTCCGCTCGAAGCGGGCCAGGTTGGAGGACAGCGTGGCACGGAGGCCCTCTTCGAAGCGCATCGCGAAAGCGTATACGATTGACTGAAACCCGGAGACGAAGAGCCATGCTCAGTCGAAAGATCGTCCTGCCGCTTCTCTGTCTTTGTCTGCTCTCCGGCTGCGCGAGCAAGAAGCCGATGACCCCGGCCGACTACTACGCGTCGTCGGCTTACCAGGACCGGGACGTCCTCAGCCAGTCGCTGTTCAGGTCCGATCAGGCGATCCTCTCGAACGAGGAGATCGAGAGGATCCTCGGCGGGAAGATCCAGTTGCCGCGCCTGGCCCATCTCACGGTCCTGCGGCTGGGCTCGTCCCAGGAGGTCCTCTCGTGGGCGTTCCTGTCGGGTGCGCAAAACCCTCTGAGCGTCCTTCAGAGCTCGCAACGCCTGACCCGCGTCTCCTGGCTGCCGTCCCTCCTGGTCCCGGAGAAGCTGACCGTCCCGCTGCTGCGCGAGGCGGCAGCGCGGTTCCAGGCGGACCTGCTGCTCGTGTACCGGAGCCCGTGCCAGCGCTTCCAGGATTACCGGATCTTCGGCACCGACAAGGCCCAGACCTACTGCATCGCGGAGGGCGTCCTCCTCGACGTGAGGACCGGGGTGATCCCCTTCTCCACTGCCACCACGCAGGAGGTCCGGGTCGAGGAGAAGCCCGACGACGTCAACTTCCGCGAGACCATGCAGAAGGCGGAAGCCCAGGCCACGGCCCAGGCTCTCACCGAGTTGGCGCAGCAGCTTTCGGAGTTCCTGGCTTCGGCGCCTTGATCTCAGTAGAAGAGGAGAGGGGGCGCAAGGCGGCACTGCGCCCCCAGTTCTATCTACCGCGTCGGGGTCGCCAGGAACGCGGGGCGCTCGCCCGTGATCGGGTCGAAAGCCCTGCCCGTGATCTCCCCACGAGCGTTGATGTCCTGGGCCGTGGTGAGGATGCCGGTGTAGCCGGGCGCGACGAGCGTGTTGAGGTCCGTCATGACGCCGTCTTCCCAGAGAAAGGCGCGGCAGCTGCCGGCCGCGTCGCACGAGACGCCGACCACCTGGCCCCGTTCGTTGATGCCATGGGCTTCGCTGGTCGCGTCTCCCGGAAGCGTGCCGAGATCCTGGACGCCATCGCGCCGGGTCCAGAGGAACGCGTGCAGGATGGGGTTGTCGGCATCGCCGCCCGCACCGGCGAATCCGACGACGTCGCCCCGCTGGTTGATGGCCATCGGCGTGTTCCACCAGGGCTCCCCCAGGTTGCCGATGTCCGTCACCCTGCCCTTCTCCCAGATCACGGCGTGAGCGGCGGTGTGCCGCCCGACCGCCTGGTCACAGGTACCCGAGATGCCGACCACCTGACCCTTGTTGTTGATCGCGGTGGCAGCGGAAGAGGTGTCGCCGGGGAGCGGAAGGAGCTCCTGGATCTGGCCGTCCCTGGGTCCCCAGATGACGGCCCGGAACTGCAGGACCTGGGGCGGGACGCAGGTCGGGTCCTGCACGTTGTTCTCCGCCCAGCCGACCACCTCGCCCCGATTGTTGGCGCCGGTGGCGAAACCGTTGTTGCCTCCCAGCGTGGGGAGCGCCCTCATTTCGCCGTCTTCCCACACGAATCCGAGACAGGTGAAGCCGGTCGCGGTGGCCGGGGGGAAGAAAGCAGAGCAGCTCCAGTTCTCCCCCAGGGGATCGGGGGTGGCCGTCTGGGAGATGCCCGCGATCAGGCCGCGATTGTTCTTGACCGGCCAGGTCACGCTGCTGTTGGGACCTCCGAGCGTGCCGAGGTCCACGGCCACTCCGTCGAGCCAAAGGGTGGCGTGCCGGCTCTGGTCTCCCGCCAGGTTGGAGTAGCCCGCCACCCAGCCGCGATTGTTGATGCTGTTGCCCCGGCTGACCGTCCCGCCGATCGAGGGAAGGTTCTTGACATGGTATTCACCTGCACGGGCGCTGCCGGCCAGCAAGGCCGATGCGAGGGTCACGGATACGATCAGATTTTTCATACCTGCCTCCTTCGGGGTGTCCTGGCACTCGGCGACAGCGCGAGTGCACGACAAAACCCTACGGGCTCGCAAATCCGATTGCTCGCCACTTTCGGACGCTGAATCGATCGAAATTAGGCGTCCGAATCCGGCGAGACAGAGGTCTGCAAAAGGTGTAGATTGGAGGGCATGATGGAGCCGATCGGTTTCCCCAACCACGTCTGCCAGCGCGCGATCGATGCTCGCGACGCGCGCTTCGACGGTCTCATCTATGTGGCTATCGTCACGACCCGGATCTATTGCCGGCCGACCTGCCCGTCGCGGCGGGCGAATCCCGACCATCGGCGGTTCTTCAGCTCGGCCGCGGGGGCCGAGCACGCGGGGTTCCGGCCCTGCCTGCGCTGCCGTCCGGAGCTGGCGCCGGGTCGGACGCCGATCGACGCGGTATCGCGCCTCGCCTGCACGGCCGCGCAGCGCATCGCCGAAGGCGCTCTGAACGACTGCAGCGTGGCGGAGCTGGCCGCGGATCTGGGCGTGAGCGAGCGCCACCTCCGGCGCGCCCTGCAGCGCGAGAGGGGAGTTTCACCGGTCGAGCTCGCGAAGACCCACCGCCTGCTGCTCGCCAGGCGCCTGCTTGCCGAGACCGCGCTCTCGGTGACCGACATCGCCTTCGCGAGCGGCTTCGAAAGTCTGCGCCGCTTCAACGTCGTGTTCCGCGAGACCTACGGGATGAGCCCCCGCGCGCTGAGAGGGTGTCTCACCCGGTTCACGGCTGAAGCTGCTTCTTCTGGAAGCTCTCCCAGGCCGCCTCGTCCATCGACTCGACGCCGGACAGCTTGAACTTGAAGCTCTTCCAGGCTGGATTGTCCGGCAGGTCGATCTCGATGTCCTCGACGTGCCCCTCGGCCTGATTGACCCAGAGGAAGCCGCCGCGGTTGGCGAGGCCCGGGCCGTCGATCCGGTACTTGCGGCAGAGCACGCCCGCGCGCGTCTCCTCGCCCACGTAGGAGACCTCGGCCTCGCCGCGGTAGAGGAAGGCCGGACCCTCGCCGAAATTGGGATCGGCGATGCCGACTGTGAAGCGCCCCTTGGGATCCACCAGGTGGCGGAAGGCGAAGCCGAGGCTGGCGAGGTCGAAGTTGTAGATGTGCCAGGGTAGCCGTCCGATCTCCACGGTCTCCGCGGGCTTGCCGAGCTGGGGGATCTCGACCCGCACCCGCTTGCCGCCGTCGAGCGCCGTGAGCGTGGCCATGAGCTTGCGCTGGCCGTCGCCCATGCGGTGCCAGGAGTCGATCTTCTTCACCGAGAAGACCGACCAGTCCATGTCCGCGGTCACGAGCGCGGCCGGGGGACTGCCGGGATGGAACTTGAACGATTCGATGCGGTCAGGCGACGCCACCCGGATCGACACGTGCTCGGGCTGGGTGCCGTCGACGTTGGTCTTCAGGTAGTGGTACACCCTGCCCACCGGCACCCGGGCGGCGTCGTAGCGGAACGCCTCCACCTGGGCCCCCTGGGCGATGCCCGGAAGGCTCCCGAGCGCGAGGAACACGGCCAGCGCAAGTCTCATCCCCGTCCTCTGTCAGTCTGTGTTCCCCTGCTACCCCAACTTGCGGAGCGCCTCTTCGAGCCTCGGCAGCGCGGCTTCGATCTCCTCCATGGAGACCGCGCCCACGCTCAGACGGAACCAGCCCTCGTCCTCCTTGGAGCTGAAGGCGTGGAAGTGGACGAGGCCGATGCCCGCCTCTTCCAGCACATACTTGCGCACCTCGCTGTTGGTGCACAGCTCCGAGCCGGCGGGCGTGCGGCGGCCGAAGGGATGGATGCGCGCCGTGAGATAGATGGCGCCCATCGGCGGAATGCTCTCGACCGGGAGGCCGCGCCCCTTCATCGCCTGGAATCCCTCGTGCAGCCGATCCAGACGCATCTGCAATCCACGCTTGAGCTCGGTCTGGAACTCCCGGATGCCCTCGCTGTCGTCGAGCAGCTCGACCGTGGCCACCTGCTCGGCGCGCGGCGCCCAGGCGCCGATGTGGCCGAGCACGGCCGACATCCGCGTGATGACGTCCACCGGGCCGATGCCCCAGCCGACGCGCAGGCCCGTGGCCGCGAACGCCTTGCTGATGCCGTCGACGAAGAGCGTGTAGCGCGCCATCTCGGGCAGCAGCTCGACCGGCGTGTAGTGCCGGGTCTCGCCGAAGCAGAGCATCCAGTAGATGTGGTCGTACATCAGGTAGAGCGGGCGCTCGCCGCGGCGCTCCCGCGCCTCGTTCTCCTCCAGGATCGCCTCGCAGACGCCCAGGAGCACGCCGCGCTCGAACGCGGTGCCGGCGGGATTCAGGGGGGAGTTGAGGCAGAGCAACCGCGCTCCGGGGAGCAGCGGGACCAACGCCTCGCGTGTGGGCAGGAAGCGGTCCTCCGCCCTGCAGACCACCGGCACCTTCACGCCATCCACGAGGTGGACGTAATGGTTGTTGTTCCAGCTCGGCACCGGATAGATCACACGGTCGCCGGGATCGCAGAGCGTGCGGAAGACGCAGTAGATGACCGGCCGCGCGCCGCCGGCGATGAGCACGGATTCGAGGGGGTACTTGAGCCCGAGCTCGCGCTCGTAGAAGCGCATCACGGCCTCGCGCAGCCTCAGGATGCCGGAGGAGGGCGGGTAGTTGGTCTCGCCGCGCTCCAGGGCCTTTTTGACGCCGTCCGCGAGCAGCGCCGGAATGGGGAAAGAGCGCGGGTCGAAGTCGCCGACGGTGAGGTCGCAGATGGTCCTGCCCTCGGCCTTGAGCGCGCGGATCTCACCCGCGATCCGGAGGATCTCCGAGCCGACGAGCGCGGCCGACATTTCCGACACCCGGCGCAGGGGCTCCGGTCCGGCCTCTCGCGCAAGCTCCGTGAGGTCGACCATCGTCTGGGTTTGCATGTGGACGACTATATCCGCTTCAGGGCTTGGCCGGCGGCGGCGGCGGATCGTCGACCCAGTCGACGCGCAGCTTCCAGATGCCGCCCTGCTTTTCCCAGATGCGGAGATAGCCCACCTTGGCGCCCGCGCCCTGCCATTCCGCGGCGCCGTAGGTGTAGCCCAAGTCGGCCGCGGCGGAGACGCCGCCGCCCTCCGGCGCCGAGGTCATGGCAGCCGGCGCCTTCTCCAGCGCGGCGCGCACCGCATCCTTCCCAATGTGGGGGAAAGCGCCGCCGCGCAGCAGGCGGGCATCGTCGGCCACGCGGGCAAGGTAGGCTGCGGAGGTCCCCTTTGCCGTGGCCTGTCCGAGCTCGCGGTCCAGGGCGAGAAGGGCCTGCGTCTCGGCCGCGGTATTCACCTTGGGCACCTTGGGCATCGGCGACTTTCCTGCTTCGGGGACCGTCCCCACTGGACCCGTCTTCGGCAGCGAGCTGGCCGGCGAGGCCGGCTTGTCGTGACCGATACCGGTATCGATCACCCAGAGCCACTTGCCATCCGGATGCTTCTTCCAGACGGTCACGAAGTGGCCATGGATGACCTCGTCGCTCCCTTTGGACCGGATCTCCGAGGGGCCCATGGTCCAGCCCATCTCACCCGATCGAGAAATCTCGGCGTGAGATGGCCCCCAGATCAGACTGATCGGCGGTTCCGGACGCTCCTTGAGACCCGCCTTGGCCTTGATCGGCATGGGACGGAACATGATCCCGTCCTCGGCGATGAAGGCGAGGAACGACTCCTTGAAGCCCTTCTCGACTGAGAGCTTGGCGAAGGCCCGCTCGGCAGCCACCATGGAGTCGAGGTCGGCCTGGAGGTTCTGGGCGAGCGCGGGCAGGGACGCAAAGGACAGCAAGCACGCAAAGGACAGCAAGCACAGGGTGTTTCTCATCATGGGCCGGAGTATACCGCGAGCTGTTCGCGCAGCCAGCCGTTGCAGCCGTCGATCATCCAGATTCCGGAGCCGCGGCGCCGGTTCTCCGGCCGGTGCAGCTCCAGAACGTCCCACTCCTCCGCCCCCGGCATGTCCCCGAGCCGGTTGACCAGCGTCGCGCGGCACGGGTCCGGGCCCGGAGAGGCCTGGGTGTGCTTCCAGAAGAGGGTCCTGATGAAGAATCGCGCTTCGCGGTAGGCATCGTCGCGCCCGCGAGGGAGCTCGAATCCGGGCCCGGGGACCACCACGATCTCGGGGTCCTGGCTGGCGATCTCCCAGAGCCGCCCCATGAGGCCGCGGAACCTGGCCTCCGCAGGCCAGACCTCTGCGGCCGGAATCCG
>DASUNJ010000222.1:0-7810 GCA_036277235.1 Thermoanaerobaculia bacterium
GGGTAGACCCCTCTACCCGGCGGGTAGACCCCTCTACCCAAGCTCAGGCCTTCCACATCCGGGGGTCGAAGGCGAACGGCTCCGCCGGATGGATCCGGATGCGTCCGAAGTCGGGGTGGAGGGGGTTGAGCAGGACGTTGCGCTCGTGCGGGATGACTGCCGACGGCACGGAGAGCGCGGCGGCTTCCCGCCCACTGGCCCAGACGGTACCGAGATCCTTCAGGCTGTCAGGCGCGGGATAGACGCGCCAGTCGGGCGGCATGTCATGCACTTCGAGGGGCGCGAGCCGCAGGTCCGCCGGAATCTCGGCCCGGATCGCGACCAGGCTCCGCGGCGCCAGCGTCGGCTCCAGGTGGACGAAGTACTCCAGCGCGCAGAGCGACAGGGCAAGAGAGGTGTAGACGAGCGGGGTTCCGGAGTGGTTCCAGCGGCCGCCGTAGAGGCGGGCTCCCTCGCCGTCGAAGGCCCGCTCGGCGTGGCGCGCCGTCGTGATCCTCCAGAGTTGCAGCGCCTCCCCGCCCCGCCGGGCCGGCATCAGCTATAGACGCCGTGCTCGATCCGCCCCAGCACGTCCTCGACCTGGCGGCTGCCCAGGTCCGTATCCAGCAGCTCCAGGGGCGTCTGCCCTCCGAGCGCGCGATTCTGGGCGTGGAGCCAGTGCGACGCCTCTTCCCGGCCGCCCAGGACTTCGGCCGCTTGCACCGCGATACGGACCATCCGGAACAGCCGGTCCGACTCGCCCGGGCTCAGGCGCCTCTCCTGCTTGCGCCGCGCGAGCGTCCGCAGCGGCAGGTCTAGCGCCCAGGAGACCTCCTCGCGCTTCAACCCGAACTGCTCCATCACCGCCTCCAGCGACGTGAACGGGAGGCCCTCCCGGATCCATCTCTTCAGGTCTTCGGTATTCCGGACCTCCCGGCTCTCTTCGCCGGAGAGGACGTCCACGATCTCAGCTGCCGGTATCATTGGAGCCTCCTTCCACTGCCAGATGGCACAGAGTATAACGCCAATTGACTCCAATGTCTTCCCAACCCTAGGACCCCGTCAGCAGCGAGACGTCCGCGCCGGTGTCCTTGGCCCACCTGAGGGCCCGGAGGAAGTCGTCGGCGTGGCCGGCCTTCTGCGCGGCGACGGCGAGGAGGTCGTAGGCCTCGCTCGTGTCCAGCGTCTCGGAGGCGATGACCCCCTTGCGCAGCCGGCGGTAGGCCTTCTCGTAGTCGCCCCGCCGGATCTCCAGGCGCGCCCGCAGCATGCGCACGTTCGGGTCGTCTTCCCCCAGGGTGCGCTGCGCCCGGCCGACCGCCGTCTCGGCCGCGGCGTCGTCCCCGTGGTCCAGGTGCAGCCGCGCCCGGCTCAGCTCGATCCAGGCGTTGAGGCGCCGCTCGCGCGATTTCAGGTCGTCGTAGGTGACGGTGCTGCCGTCGTCGTCCGGCGGCGGCTCCTTGGCCGCGAGAGCCTTGTCGTAGGACGCGGCCGCCGCTGCCGGGTCGCCGGTCACCGCCGCGGTCTGGCCCTGCAGGTACTGGAACCATTTGGGGTTGCGGGCCTCGTTCAGGAACGAGGCGAAGACCCGCCGGTCCTTGTCCAGCCAGAGCCGCTTGGGCTCGTACTTGACGGGGATCGTGAACTTGGTGGTCTCCCCCTTGAGCACGATGTTGCCCTGGACCGCGCCGTTCGCCCCGTCCTTCCCCGCCCGGCCCGCGCCGGGGTTGTAGACCGCGATCGTGACCGGGACCACGATCGTCGAGGTCGCGACGTCCACCTGCCGCGCCGCCGTGCGCACCACGTCGAACGTCCCCCGCTGCGTGGGCACGACCTTGTAGCGGAAGCGGTGCGGCGTCTGCTGGCGCGCCGTGCCCTTGACCAGCCAGCCGTCGGCCGCCTTCTCGAACCTGGCGCTGTAGAGCACCTCGGGCAGGCCGGTGCCGTAGACGTACTGCGCCGTGAACGGATCGAGGTCGGCGGAAGTGACCGTCTCGATCATGGAGAAGAGGTCCTCGGTCGAGATGGTCCGGCCGCCCCCGGCCTTCACCACCTGGCGCAGGACCTTGGGGAAGGAGTCCTCGCCGAGCGAGTGGGCGAGCATGTCCATGACCACCGCGCCCTTCATGTAGACGATGGGCTGGTAGGCGTCCGAGGCGCGGCTGGAGATCAGGCGCCAGCCGAGGACGATGGGTCCCACCGACTCGATCGGCGAGCCGTCCGGCAGCCGCGCGCTGACCGCCTCGTACCAGCCGTGGGTGAGGTCGACGCCGGAGAGCTCGCCTTTCAGGCGCTCGCGGGCGAAGAGCAGCGCCGAGTAGCTCGCCAGGGCCTCGCTCATCCACTGGTCGCGGTAGCTCGCCCAGCCTACGTGGTCCCCCCACCACTGGTGGGCCATCTCGTGCGCCACGACCAGCCGCCGGTCCTCCAGGCCGTAGAACCGGTTCCACATGCCCAGGTCGTTGAGGATGAAGTCGCTCAGGGTCATGAATCCGGGGAGGCTCTGGGAGAAGCCGCGGCTGGCGGTGACCACGGTGAGCTCGTCGAACGGGTACGGTCCGAAGGTCTCCTCGAAGTAGGCCAGGGAGTCCTTGACCGCCTGCATGACGCTCTCCCGCGTGCTGCGGCCGGTGAGCGTCGCTCCCGCGCCGAAGGCGAAGCGGAGGTCCACGTGCCCGGCCTTCGCCGCGACCACGTCGAAGTTGCCCAGCTCGAAGGTGTAGGCCAGGATCGGCACGTCGAAGACGCGACGCTCCCAGCGCTCCCCGCCCGACTCGCCGCCGTCCACCAGTCTGCCGGCGGCCATCAGGTCGAGCCCCCTGGGCCACCGGAAGGTCACGTCGTGGGCCGCCCGGTTCACCTCGCCGGTCTGCGGATACCAGCTCTGCGTGTCGAGCAGGCGGTAGACGTTCCAGTCCTTCTCGATCGGACGGCTCTCGAAGTGGACGACGACCGACGGCTTCCCCCCGGCCGACTCGGGCAGGACGACGGCGAGCTCGCGGGCACCCGGCGTGTAGAAGAGATCGGCGCCCGCGGCGTCCGTGATCCTGCTCACCTGGAGGTCCGCGACCCGGACGAGCACGGTGCGCGAGCCCGGGATGACCGTCTCGAGGTCGATGCGGGCGGTGCCGCGCAGGCGCAGCTTGTCGTCGACCGTGACGTCGAGCGTGTACTTGCTCGGCTCGAACGCCGGGCTGCCGGGCCGCGGCCGGCCCTCGGCGTCGCGGAGCGAGGCGGAGAACCAGGTGTCCCAGGTGCCGAGGTCGTCGAGCTCCATCCCGATCAGCCGGCCCCTGCGCTGCTCGCGGCTGATCTCCTTGAGGATGCGCCGCTTCTCCTTCTCCGTGGCATCCAGGGGCGTGAACCGGCCGAGCGTGACCTGCTCGCGGCTGGCGGGATCGACCAGATAGACGAAGTCGCCCGGCTCGGCGCCGCGGAACAGGGCCGCGAAGTAGCCCTCGGCGCCCGGATCGCCCAGGGCGTCGGCGAGGAGGCTGCGCTCGACCCCGAGCACCTCGCGTTCCCGCCGCCCGCGCCATTCGTCGTACAGGACCTCGGCCCGGGCCATGGTCACGATGTCGGGTTGCACCGGGGTCTTGCCCAGCACGGCGTCGACCGCGGCATCGAGGCCCACCACGAGCACGGCCTCGCCGAATTCGGCGTCGAGCCGGCTCTGGCCGGTGAACAGCTCGAGTTGGCCGGCCTCGACGGAATCCGGCGGCTCCAGGGTGATCCGCCCCTCGCCGAGGAAGACCATCTCCACGACCTTGCCGCCCACCGGGCTGGCGGGAACCAGGACGCCGTTGAGCTGGAGCTGCGCCAGCCCCGCCGCGAGCTTGACGTTGTCGAGCGTCACCGCGCGCTCCGGGATCAGGCGCAGCGCTCGGATCTCCTGGCGGAGAGCAGCGGGATCCGAACCGCGCGCAGAGGCCGGCAGGAGAACGATGAGGACGAGCAGAACGGTCAGCAATCGGACTTGAGGCACAGCATCGCTCCTTGTGTCGGCAGCTATTCTAAGCCCTCCACTGTAGAGACGCCCCGTGGGGCGTCTCCTCCGGCCACCGATGTCACCGCTACGGAGACGCCCCACGGGGCGTCTCTACAGTGGGGGGACGGCCGCTGTGAAGATAGACTCCCGCCCATGCGCCGTTCCCTGCTCGCCCTGCTGTTCCTTGCCGCTTGCAGTCCCCAGTCCCCTTCCAGCGAGGTTGAGCCCCCCCTGCAGCCGGCGGCGGCTCCGGCGCTGGGCGACATCTGCGCCGCGCTGATCCCCGAAGAGTCCCTCGACGACCCGCCCGCGGTGCCCGGCGTGGGACTGCCGGGCAGCCCGGGCCTGCGCATCGTCGCCTTCGGGGACTTCGGCGAGCAGCCGAACCGCAACACCTCGCCGCAGAACGAGGTCGCCCAGGCCATCACCGCGTACCACGCGGACCAGCCGTTCGACTTCGGCCTCACCCTCGGCGACAACTTCTACCCGGCCGGCCTGACCAGCCCGACCGATCCGCGCTGGACCAGCCAGTGGGAACGGCTCTACAGCCCGATGGGCATCCGCGTCTACGCGATCCTGGGCAATCACGACTACAAGAACGCGAGGAGCCCGGGCGCCGAGATGGCCCGCTCCCGCCACAGCGCCACCTGGTGCCTGCCCCGCCCGTACTTCACCTTCACCGCCGGAGCCGTGCAATTCTTCGCCGTGGACACCACGCCCGTCGATGAGCCCGGGCGGGACCCGGGGGGCGCCATGGCCGCGCAGCGGCAGTGGCTCGACCGTGCCCTCGCTGCCAGCCGCGCCCGCTGGAAGATCGTCTACGGCCACCACCCGGTGTACTCGAACGGGGAGCACGGCGGGCGGTCCGGCACTCTCCCCCGCATCAAGAGCTACCTCCTGCCGCTGCTCCTGAAGCACAAGGTGGACGTCTACCTGGCCGGCCACGATCACAGCCTGGAGGTGCTGGAGCCCGAGGGCGGCGTCCACTTCTTCGTCTCCGGCGGCGCGGGCCGCCACCTGCGCGATTTCGACAGGAGGGGCTGCCAGCGCTGGGGGAAGGCCAGCTACGGCTTCACGGTGCTGGAGACGGATGCGACCGGGCTCTCGCTCAAGGTCTCCTTCGTCGAGCCGGCTGAAGACGCCTCGTATCGCGTAGTCTGGGGACCCGAGCCGATCCACAAGGGCGCCAGCTCGGACTGCCGGGTCAAATAGCGGGGAAGTCCAAGGTAACGATGGCCCCGCCCTCGGGCCGGTTGGCCGCCACGATGCGGGCGCGCTGCTCCTCCACCACCCGCTGCACGATCGACAGTCCCAGGCCGGTGCCGCCGCGCCGCCGGGTGAAGAACGGCTCGAAGATGCGCGGCAGGTCCTCCTCCAGGAAGCCCGGTCCGGAGTCCTTGACGGCGCAGCGCACCCAGGCGCGCCCTCCGTCCTCTCCCTCCTGATGACTGGTCAGCTCGACCATGACCTCGCCGCCGGCCGGGGTGTGCTGTACCGCGTTCTGGACCAGGTTGGAGAGCGCGGTGAGCAGACGGGGACGGATCATGCTCACCTTGCGCTCGTGCTCGCCGAGCTCGGTTCGCAGCAGCACGCCGCGGCTCTCGGCGAGGCCCCGGCTTTCCGCGAGCGCTTCGAGCACCACGGCGCCGAGCGCCCCGGCCGACAGGTTGCGGCCCAGCGGCTTGCCGTACTCGAGCAGCTCCGACATCAGCGCGCTCAACCGGGCGGTGGGCTCCGTGAGCCCACGGAGGGCGCGGCGGACCGTGGAGGGATCGACCTTGTCGTCCAGGTTGTCCAGCAGCGCGTCGAGGGTGGCCGTGATGCAGAACAGCGGGTTGCGGACCTCGTGCGCGAGCCCGCCCACCAGGTGGCCGAGTGCGCCCATGACCTGGAGACGCGCCCGCTCCTCCTCGGACGCCTGGAGCTGCGCGAGCGACTCGCGCAGGGCGGCGTTGGCCTGCAGCAGCTCCTGGGAGCTCAGGTCCATGGAGCGCTCCAGCAGGGACCGGTCGTAATCGGCCTGCCGGTAGGCGTTGTCGACCGCGTCCAGAAACTGCTCGCCCGGCCAGGACAGCCCTTCCTCGCTGCCGAGGAAGCGCCGGATCTGCCGCTGGAGCAGGTTGTGGCGGTCGGCCATGGCTCAGCGTTCGGTCAACGTGGTGATCGTCATCGTCTGGTTGTGCAGCTCGCAGCGCGCGTCCGGGGTGAACGGCGAGATCTCGCCGTAGGAGTAGAAGCCGGCCAGCACGGTGCGCTCGCCGAGCACCTCGCGCACCCCCTCCACCTCTTCCTCCACCCGCTGCTTGAGGACCAGCTTGCGCCCCACGCAGCTCACCAGCAGGGCCAGGTCGGGCGCGGTGGAGCCCACGGCCTCGTAGCTCGTCCGCGCGGCCCCGACGGCGCCGTCGATCAGGCGGTCGAAGTTGGCCTTCATGAAACGGGCGTAGCTCCCCGCGGGCACGTCGCCCGCGAAGGTCATGCTGCTCTGCTCCTCGTCCACCGCGAGGATCGTGCGCACGACCGGCGTGCAGCCCTCCTCGGCGCGCAGGCTCAGGGGGAAGAGCAGGCCGCTCGCCGGCAGCTCGCGGGCGTGCGGCCCGAGGTAGGTCTTGTAGAGGTCCAGGGCCGAGCGGCCGTCCAGCTCGAAGAGGACGTTGCCCTCCGACCGCGTGATCAGGCGCTCGGGTCCGAAGGGGTCCCAGCCGCCCAGCGAGGCGTAGCCGACCCGCAGGCCGCGGCCGTAGAAGCCGACCGCCGCAATGGCGCGCGGCTCCAGAATCCCACCGCCGAGCACCAGGGTCTCCTGGAAGCGCGGGCCGTCCCCGGACAGGCCGCCGGTGACCGTGACGTCCGGCGGCAGGTTGCGGGCGAGTCCCTCGACCAGCTTGCTGCCGTTGACGTGCAGGCCGTCGGAGAGGACGAAGACGTGTACCAGCCCCTCGCCCGCCAGCGACTGCGCCAGGCGCTCCCCGGCCGCCTGGCTGTCCTCGGGTCCGTCGATGCGCGTCGACCGGCCCAGGACCCGGGTGCGCTCGAAGCGCACGGCCGTGACCACGAGCGAGTCATCCGAAACCTGGGTGCCGAAGATGTCTCCCGCGGTCGAGCAGCCGAGGAGATAGGCGTCGGGGTAGGCGGCTGCGACGGCTGCCAGAAGGGAGCTCTCCTTCAGGGCCTCGGGGCCGCCGAAGACGAGCGCGAGCTGTACGTCGCGCAACTTGCCGGGCGGACGGGGCTCCCATCCACCCGCCGGGGTCCACCGGGACTGCTCCAGGTCCAAGCCTCCTCCTCCCTGGAACACGGCTGCGCCCAACCGCCCCGGCCGTGTCTCCGACATAAAAGAATCGCTACGAGATGAAGGGCATTGTAACACGCGGAGTTGATCCCATTCCCCCTCTCCCTGGCCCTCTCCCCCGTGCCGGGGGAGAGGGAACCCTCCCCGTCCTTGATGTCCTTGGTGTCCTTGCCGTCCTTTTCCCTCATAGAATGCGCCGCATGGCCAAGATCCTCCTGGTGGAGACCGACTCGGTGTTTGCCGCGGTGCTGGAAGACCGGCTCCGCGTGACCGGCCACCAGGTGCGCCTGCTCACGGACGGCTCGCGGTCGGTGGAGGCCGCCCATGAGCAGCAGGCGGACCTCGTGATCCTGGACACGGGCTCCGAGCCCGCGGTCGAGGCGCTCCAGACCCTGCGCGGACAGCCCGACACCCGCACCCTGCCGGTCCTCGCCCTGTCGGACCGGGGGGAGCCCGCCGAGCGCGTCGCGGCCCTGCGCGCCGGCGCCGACGACTACCTGGCCCGGCCTTTCGACCTGGAAGAGCTGCTCATCCGCGCCGAGCGCCTCCTC
>DASUNJ010000223.1:0-3277 GCA_036277235.1 Thermoanaerobaculia bacterium
CGAACATGAGTAGCCTTGAAAAGAGCAGATCTGAGTGTCGTATCTGAGCTAATTGTCGGTGAACAGAGCGTGACCACCAAGTCAAAAGGGAGAAACACGAGGCGATGATCCAAGATCGTTCTCCAGGAAAGAACTGGGCCGGAAACTACGCCTACCGGGCGCGTAAACTGCACCGGCCATCGACGATCGGGCAGGTGCAAGAGATTATCGCCAACGCACCTAGTGTGCGCGTCCTGGGCTCCCGGCACTCGTTCAACGACATAGCCGATTCTTCGGAGCTCATAACGCTCGAAGCCATTCCCACGGACATAGTCGTCGACCATGACACAGACACGATCTCCTTCAATGCGGCTCTGAAGTACGGCGAACTGGTCCGGACGTTGAACGAAGAAGGTGTGGCATTGCACAACCTCGCTTCGCTTCCCCACATCTCAGTTGCGGGCGCCGTGGCAACGGCGACGCACGGCTCGGGCGAGACCAACGGCAACCTCGCTACCGCGGTCGTCGGCCTGGAACTCGTGACGTCCGGCGGTGAGATCATCGAGATCTTTAGGGACGAGCCCGATTTCGACGGCCTCGTGGTCGGGCTTGGCGCGCTGGGTGCGGTCACCCGGATCACCCTGGAGGTGGAGCCAGCCTACGAGGTGCGGCAGCGAGTCTTCGAAGGCCTGAGCTGGGAGGCTCTCTTCGAGCACTTCGACGAGATCATCTCGTGCGGCTACAGTGTCAGCATCTTTACCCGATGGGATGAGACGATCGATCAGGTCTGGGTCAAGAGCCGGGTGACGGATGAGCCCGAGCAGGTAGAGAATGATCTCTTTGGAGCGGCCGCGGCAACTGTTGACCGGCACCCGATCCTCGGGCTCAACGCGGGCTCCTGTACGCCACAGTTGGGCAGAGCAGGCCCCTGGGCCGAGCGCTTACCCCATTTCCGCATGGGCTTTACGCCGAGCAGTGGCGAGGAACTACAAACGGAGTATCTGTGCCCGCGCCGGTACGCCGTGGAGGCCATAGAGGCCGTGCGCAGCCTGGCAGACAGGATCCGACCGATCCTGCAAGTGTCCGAGATTCGCGCGGTGGCCGCAGATCGGCTCTGGATGAGCATGAACTATGGGCAAGACACCGTCGGCATCCACTTCACCTGGAAGCCCGAGCGAGAGGCAGTCGAGGAAATGCTCGTTCAACTCGAGAGTGCTCTCGCTCCGTTCGAGGCGCGCCCGCACTGGGGCAAGCTCTTCAACGCGGATGCGGCGACGCTCGCCCCGCTCTATGAGCGCATGTCAGACTTCGTTCGTCTAGTCGAGCGGCTCGACCCGCGCGGAGCATTCCGCAATCCGTGGCTGAAAGCACGTGTGCTTGGTGAGCCATGACAAGCAACTGAGGAGTGAGACTGGTGGCACGATCTACCTCTCCGATCCGAACAGCTCCCATGATGGTCGCCACCACTCAATCCTTGCTGCGCTCAGTGCCCCTGCATTATCGAGCATCGTGGATTGCGGCAGCGGCTGGATCCAAGCCCGGCGGTCCGCACACCCAATCTAATCACTGTTCGACACCACGTCGGAAGCGCTCCACGAGGTTCTCGGCGGCCCGGTAGCAGAGAGCCCACATCGTCAGCGTCGGATTGACACCGGGGCAGGTCGGAAAAACAGCTCCGCCGAAGACGTACAGTCCGGGCGTATCGTGGACGCGCAGATCGGGGTCAACCACCGAGGAGAAGGGGTCTTCGCCCATGCGGCATCCGCCGAGGTCGTGGCTGCTGCAGACGCCACGAAAGCGCGGACCACGCCACGTTTTCACCGCACCCATCGCGTAAAGGATGTTTTCGGCCTCCTTTTCCATCCAGTCGGCAAGGCGTCTCTCGTTCTCTCGCAGGTCGCAAGTGATGCGCACGAGGGGGAGCCCGAGCCCGCTGCGGTCACGGTGCCGAGGGTCCAGATCTAGGAAGTCCGTGTGATAGGACAACGACTCGGGCTGTAGCCGAATCGCGCAGACGTGCTGCCAGCATCTAAGGTGATCCTTGTACTGCTTCCCCCAGGACGGAACGTCGGGCGGTAGGCCCTCGCGGCTTATCTGTATCGGCAGCTGCTGGTTTTCGATGTTGGGGGTGGCCCCGCCGATGAACCCGTGGGCCGCCGAGTCGAAGTCTGCGGCTATAAAATCGTCCAGGCTCCACATCTGCGCTGCCGGGCCGGTGTGCTTGTTGAAGACCACGTCCGGGAAGTAGCCGTAGACGTCGGCCCACATCTTGGTCATGAAGTGCTTGCCGACCTGGCCAGCGTTATTGCCCAAGCCCCTTGGATGCCGCTGGTCCCCCGATAGCAATAAGAGCCTTACGTTCTCGAAGGTGTAGCCACAAAGGATTACCGTACGCGCCTCCTGCACTCGACGGCTCCCGTTGGCGTCCATGTACTCGACGCCGCTGGCGTGCCCGCTCGAGTCGGTGAGGACGCGGACGACCCTGCAGTGGGTTCGCAGGTCGAGGTTGCCGGTCGCAAGCGCCTCGGGAACCGAGGTCAGGCCGGGGTGCCACCGCTCGTCGTTGAAGGGACCAAAACCCCCGCTCCAGGCGCAGTAGGTGGTCGCCGGGTACCCGTTGTAGGGCTCGCTGTTCACGGCGACCGGCGTCGGGTAGGGATGTAAACCCAACTCCTTTGTGGCTTTGGAGAAGATCTCGCTCGTGCGGAAGGGTCTTAGGGGTGGCAGGGGGTAGGGTTTGCTGCGCCTGACGAACGGGTTGTCCTCGTTGCCCGCTACCCCGATCAGGTACTCGATCGTCGTGTAGTAGGGCTCAAGCTCGTCGTAAGAGACGGGCCAGTCGGTCAACGTGTGCCCTTTCGGCAACGCCCTCTCGCCGAAGTTTTCGCGTACGTGGGTGAGGTAGTCGAAGTGGTGGGGATGACAACGCCTGAGCGCGCCGCCCCAGTGGATGACCGAGCCGCCCACGCCGTTCATCATGCGCCCCAACGAGAAGGTGGCCTCCCTGGTCGGTTCGCCCTCGTTGCGTCGCCAGCGGGGCGTCTCGCTCAAGAACTTGGGCCCCATCTCTCCCCTGCAATAGTAGGCGGACCCCAGCTCGTCCGGCAAGAAGTCGTGCCTGGTGCGCCACGGACCGGCTTCCAAGCCCACCACGCTCAAGCCCGCGCGTGCCAGGACGGGTGCCACCACGCTGCCCATGGCCCCCATCCCCACCAGAACGACGTCCGCCGGTCCACTCGGAGGCTCGGCACCTTTCTGCGGATCGTAGCCGGGAATGTCGACGGGCTCACTCGGGGCG
>DASUNJ010000224.1:0-9954 GCA_036277235.1 Thermoanaerobaculia bacterium
TCCCCCTGCTTATCCAGGCCCAGGACGTCGAAGCGGCAGGGGGCGTCCCGGGGTCCCTTCATGGCCAGGTAGAGGGACGCGGCGCGCGAGATCCGGCGCTGCTTGCGGAAGTCCACGGCCTCGATGGCCAGTCCGTAGGCGCCGCTCGCCCGCGCCTTGATCTCCACGAAGCAGAGCGTTTCGCCCTCGCGGGCCACCAGGTCGATCTCCCCGCCGTGGTTGACGACGTTGCGCTCCACCACCTGGTAGCCCTGGCGCTCCAGCCAGCTCACCGCGTCGTCTTCCCCGATCTTCCCCCGGCCCCGGTTGTGCGGCTGGTCCTGGAACCTCATCTGCGGAATCTCATCTGCGCTTCCAGCGGGTCCCTTGCGGCGTGTCCTCCAGGATCACCCCCTGGGCGGCGAGCTCGTCTCGGATGCGGTCCGCGGCGGCGAAGTCGCGGTTCTTGCGGGCGTCCAGGCGCTCCTGGATCCGGCGCTCGATCTCCTCCTCCGAGGGACCGGAGGAGGTCTCGGCCGACGGCCACTCCGCGGGGTCGAGCACGCCGAGCACCTGGTCCACGTCGGCCAGGGCGTCGAGGATGCGCTGCCGGTCGCCCGCGCTGATGCGCCCCTCTTCCACCGCCAGGTTCATGTCCTTGACGAAGACGAAGAGCGCCGCCAGCCCCGCGGCCAGGTTCAGGTCGTCCGCGATCGATTCGGCGAAGTCGCGGCGCAGGCGCTCGATCGCGGCGGCGAGCGCCGGATTGGACTCCCCCGTCTCGGCCGCGTGCCCGAGCCGGAAGCGCATCTCGTCGATCCGGCGGAGGGCGCCGACCGCGGCTTCCAGGGATTCGAAGGTGAAGTTGATCTTCTGCCGGTATTGGACCGACAGGAACAGGTAGCGCACGGCGCGCGGCGAGTAGCCGCGGTCGACCAGGTCCTTGAGCGTGTACTGGTTGCCCAGGGACTTGGACATCTTCTGGCCGTCCACGATCAGGTGCTCGGAGTGCAGCCAGGTGTGGACGAACGGCCGGTCCGTGGCGCTCTCGCTCTGGGCGATCTCGTTCTCGTGGTGCGGGAAGATCAGGTCCACGCCGCCGCAGTGGAGGTCGAACGTCTCCCCCAGGTACTTCATGCCCATGGCCGAGCACTCGATGTGCCAGCCGGGCCGGCCCGGTCCCCAGGGGGAGTCCCACGCCGGCTCGCCGGGCTTGACGCCCTTCCAGAGCACGAAGTCGCGCACGTCTTCCTTGGTGTACTCGTCCGACGCCACGCGCTCGCCGCGCCGCACCTGCGCCAGGTCGAACCCGGACAGCCGGCCGTAGTCCGGATCGCGCGAGATGCTGAACCAGACCGAGCCGTCGCTCTCGTAGGCGTAGCCCTTCTCGATCAGGCGGGCGACCATCTCGATCATCTCGGCGATGTGCTCCGTGGCCCGCGGGAAGTGCTCGGCCCGTTCCAGGTGCAGGGTGTCGAGATCGCGCAGGAACGACTCGATGAACGGCGCCGTGTATTCGTCGAGCGAGATTCCGGCCTTGTGCGCGCCCAGGATGGTCTTGTCGTCCACGTCGGTCACGTTCATGACCTGCGTCACCTTGTAGCCCAGGTAGCGCAGGGTCCGCCGCAGCAGGTCCTCGAACAGGAAGGTGCGGAGGTTGCCGATGTGGACTTCGTTGTAGACGGTCGGGCCGCAGGTGTAGACCCTCGCCTCGCCGGGGACGACCGGCTTGAACGGGGTGCGCCTGCGGCCAAGCGTGTTGTAGAAAACGAGTTCGGGCATGGGTTATCGAATTGGAGACGGAAGAGGGAGGGTCAGAGGGTGACTCGGACGGTCCCGGTCCCCCACGAGAGACCGTCGATGGACTGTCCGGCCGAATTGACTGCGACGTTGCGCGAGAAGCTGAACGATCCCTCGCCGGCGCCCGCGGCGCGGAATTCGAGGGTCATCAGCACCCCCGAGCCGCTCGCGCCGGGCACGGGACCCAGGTTGGAGAGGCCGACCACCAGGGTTCCGGATGTCCCCCCTCCGGAGGTCGCCACCTGCAGCGTGCCGCCGGCCAGCAGCGGCCCCTGGGTGGTGCGCACGTACTGCACCAGGTTCGCCGGGTACGAGAGGTCGAACGCGACTCCGTAGAGGTCGGTGACCGAATTCGCCCGCACCTCCAGGATCAGCGTGGTGGCCGTGCTCGCGGCTCCGGCGGCGAGCGCAACGCCGGTGCCCGCGCCCCCCTGGGGCGTGAACACCAGGCTCGCCTGGGGAGGAGGGGTGGGGGTGGGCTGCGTGGGGCCACCGCCGCCACCGCCACCACCGCCGCAGGCGGCCAGGGCAAAAAGCAGAGCCAGAAGGAAGGCCCCCGCCCGGCCCCTCACCCCCCTGGCCCCCCTCTCCCATCGCACTCCCCCCAACCGGGAGAGGGGGGAACCACCACCCGGGAGGGGGTGCCCCTCTCCCGGGGGATGGGAGTGCGATGGGAGAGGGGTCAGGGGTGAGGGGCTCACGCCGTCACCTCCTGCTCCGCGGCCAGCTTTCTGAGCTGGCGCTTGACCCGCTCCTTGCGCAGGCCGCGCAGGTAGTCGGTGAAGAGGACGCCGTTCAGGTGGTCGATCTCGTGGCAGAAGGCGCGGGCGAGCCAGTCCTCGGCCTGGATCTCGATCGGCTTGCCTTCGAGGTCCTGGGCCTTGATGGTCACGAGCGTGGGCCGCTCCACCTTGTCCGTGATGCCGGGGAGCGAGAGGCAACCCTCTTCGGCGGTCTCGGCGCCCTCGCGGGCCACAACCTCGGGGTTGACGATCACGAAGACCTGTTTCGGATCCTCGCCCACCGACAGATCGATCACGGCGAGGCGGAAGTCGAGGCCGACCTGGGGGGCGGCGAGGCCGACGCCGGGGGCGGCGTGCATGGTCTGGATCATGTCGGCCGCGGTCTTGCGGAGCTTCTGGTCGAACTCCGTGACGTCGCGGCACTTCACCCGCAGGACCGGATCGGGATAGATGCGGATCGGAAGGATGGCCATCAGGCGGTGCGCAGGCGCCGCAGCGTGGCCGCGAGGTCGCGGTCGTTGTGCTGCTCGCGCAGGACCTCCAGGAAGTTCCGCGGGTCAGGATTGCCGACGAGGGTCTTCTCCAGCCCCTCGCGGGTCAGCTTCAGCGCGACGATCGGCTCGGAGACACGGTAGTGGGCGGGCCAGGCGCCGCGCTCCAGGAGCGGACCTTCGCCGATGATGTCGCCCGACGTGTAGGTGCGCATGGTCATCTCCTTGCCCCCATCCTGGTGATAGTAGGCCTCGACCACGCCGTTGACGATCAGGAGCAGGAACGAGTCCCGGCTCCCCTCCTGGGCGAGGATGGTGTCCTTGTCCCCGCGTATCAGCTCCATGGAGGAGAACAGGCGCTTGATCTGGTCGCCGTTCAGATGCTGCACCACCGAGCTGGTGGCCAGGTAGTGCCACAGGCGCTTGAGCTCCACGGCGCCCGTGCCGGCGTTCTCGCCGCCGGCGTGGCGCAGCCCTTCGAGCGCGATGGCACGGACGTTCTCCATGCTCTTCTCGCGCTGGATGCGCTCGATCCGGAAGCGCAGCGACTGGTCCATGGGCGCCAGCTTCTGTGCCTTGGAGAGCAGTGCGATCCCCTTCTCGTAGAAGCCGTCCTGGGCGTACTCCTCGGCCACGTAGCCGAACTCGTCGACGGCGCGGTCGTACTGCTTGAGCCCGATGTAGGCCTCGGCCAGCTTCAGGTGCAGGTGCAGGTCGTTCGGATTGAGCTTGATCCTGGACTTGAGGTGCTCGACGGCCTCGTCGTAGCGCTCCAGCACGATCAGGTCGTCGATCGTGTAGTTCTCTTCCTTCCCGGACGGCTTCGTTCCCGGTTTCTGGCCGGGGTCCTGCTTCGCTCCACCACCGAACCAGTTCTTGATGCCCACGACGCGCGGCCTCCAGACAAAGGGATGTGCACGGCCGGCTGAGCGCCGAAGCGTCCCGTGGACGCCGCTGACGCCTGGGGGGGACACCCGCGCCGGCAGAAACGCGCTCATTATAGAGGGAAAGCGAGGGCCGCGGGAGGAATTCCCCGGCTGGTCCGGAAGTTGCTCTTTGTGCTGGGTTAGAGTGTAGTCACCTGACCCATGGAGGTTAAAGATGATTCCCCTAGAAAGGTCCTTGGTCCGCGTCGGGCTCGCGCTGGGGTTGTTGACCCTGACCGCGCTTCCTGCGGCCGCGGAGAGCCGCGACGGAAGCTACGGCTATTTCCGTGTGATCGAGGGCTCGGCGACCTTGATGCAGCAAGCCTCTGGAGGCAATACTGACCGCCAGCCGGCCGAGATCAACCAGCCCGTCCTTCCCGGCGACCGCATCTGGGTCCCCGAGCGGTCGCGAGCCGAGATCGTCCTCGCCGACCGCAACGTTCTGCGCCTGGACGGCGGCTCCGAGGTCATCCTCGAGCAGCTCGCCGCCTCTCCCGACCGGGACGATCCGGCGACGGTCCTCCGTCTGGAGGACGGCAACATCCTGCTCACGGTGACCACCGATTCGCTCGGTGACCAGCTCCCGCGGGTCGATACCCCGAACGCCACCATCTATACCCAGCACTTCGGGACCTACCGCATCACGGCGACGCAGGGCCTCACCGAGCTCGTCGTCCGCCGCGGCAAGGCCGAGGTGGTGACCGACCGCGGCTCGCAGATCGTCAAGGCCGACGAGGCCGCCTTCATCGAGGGCGAGCGCCATGCCGACGTCGACGTCGAGTCCGCGACCGCCTATGACGCCCTGGAGCGCTGGGCCGACAAGCTCGAGGGCGAAGGACGTTACGCGGACAACGACTACATCGACGACGACCTGCGCTACCAGGCGGCGCCGCTGGCCCGCCACGGCTCGTGGATCCAGCACGGCGGACGCCCCTACTGGCGGCCGCGGGTGGAAGTGGGCTGGCGCCCCTACTGGCAGGGCCGCTGGGCCTACACGCCGGCCGGCCTCACCTGGGTTTCCTACGAGCCCTGGGGCTGGGTGCCCTACCACTACGGGAGCTGGGATTACCTCCCCAACTACGGCTGGGCCTGGGCGCCGGGCCGCCAGTGGGCGCCCGCCCATGTCTACTGGTACTGGGGTCCGAGCTACGCGGGCTGGTGCCCGACCGGCTACTACACCAGCTTCTACCGCCACCGCTATCCGTACTTCCGCTCCGGCCTGTACGGCTGGGCCGGCGGCAGTTGGGACCACTACTCGCACTGGTCGTTCATCAGCCACGACTACTTCCGCGGCTACCGGAACGGCTACCGCGACGGGTTCAAGGACGCCCGCCGCGATCATTGGGACGTGCGGCGCTACGCCGTGCCCAGAGACCAGGTGCGCCGGGCCGGCCCGCTGGAGCGCGGCGTGATCACGACCGACACCCGGCCGCTCAGGCCGGATACCTGGAACGAGCCACGCCAGGCCATCCGCGTGCTCACGGATCAGCCCGTCACCCGAAGCCTGGAGCGCGGCGACCGCACTGATCCCAGGCAGGGAGAGCTGCCGGACGTGACGCCGTTCATCCAGCGCCGGCCCGACCTGCCGGACAACGTGGTCCGCACGGTCGTGCCGCGCGAAGGCGGAGATACGGGCAACCAGGCCGGAACCCGGCCGCGGGTGACCGATGACCGTCCGGGTGGCGGCACGCCGTGGGAAGGCGGAGTCATCTCCACCGATCCCTCGGACCGCTCGCGGAGAGGCGCCGAGACGCCGCGGGTGCGCGTCCCGAACGAGGGCAATGTTCAGGGCAATACGCAAGGCACCACGCCGAACGCGGATCGTCCGCGGGTCGGCCGGCCGCAGCCCGGCCAGGGCGGCGGCGCTCCCAGGCCAGACAGCGCCGACGCCGACCGCAACGAGCGCACCGACCGCGGGGTTACTCCCCGGGTGAGGGTGCCGGAGACGCCGCAGCAGGGTGGCAGCGATACGCCCCGGGCGCGGCGTCCCGAAGCCGGATCGCCCGGTGGCGCGCCGAGGCCGCAGGCCGACGACAGGAACAACCGTCAGGCCGACGACAACGACGGCAGCTCACGGACGCGCCAGCCGCGGCAGGAGGAGGGCGACCGCAACGACGAGGTGAGGAGCCGGAGGCCCGAGGCCGGGTCGCCCGGAGGCTCGCCGCGTCCGAGCCGGCCCGAGTCCGAGGCGCCGGCCGTCCGCCGCCCCGATCCTCCCCAGGGCTACGACGCGCCGCGGAATCAGGACCGGGAGCGTGAGCAGCAGCAGGAGCGCGAGCAGGAGATGAGGCAGCGCGCCCGGGCGCGGGAACAGGAGCAGGAACAGCAGGTGCGGGAGCGTGCCCGGGAGCGCGAGCAGCAGGACCGGGAGCAGGAGATGCGGGCGCGGACCCAGGAGCGCGAGCGCGAGCAGCAGCGCGAGCAGGAGGTGCGGGAACGCTCCCGGGAGCGGGAACGCCAGCAGGAGGCTCAGCCGCAGTCCAACAGCCGGCCTTCGCGGCCCGAGCGGCAGGAAGAGGCCCGTCCGCCCGAGCGTGAGCGCGGCAGCTCCCGGGAAAGTGAGTCCCGCGGGAGCGAGAGCAGGGGCGGAAGCGGAAAGAGCGGCGGAAGCCGCGGCAGCCGTTCGCGGCCTCCGGAGGACGGCGGCCGGTAGATAATCCCTGTAGAGAGAACGAGACGGCCGGTGGCGACACCGGCCGTTTTCTTTTCCTTCCGCTACTTTCCTTCCGCTACAATCCCCCCCGCCCATGCGGTTCTCCACCTTCCTCACCCTGCTGTTCATCTTCTACTGCGCGGAGGCCGGCGCCCTCCTGATCTTCGCCCCATGGAAGCCCGTGTGGGATCGCACCATGGTGCAGATCCCCGTTCAGGAGCTGCGCGCCTTGATGCTCCATCCGGTCATGCGCGGCGCCGTGACCGGTTTCGGCCTGGTCCACCTCGTCCTCGGAGCTCACGACCTCCACAGGCTGCTCACCCGGCGGAAGGCCAGTGCCGACGCCGACGTTTGAGCTGCTGGCCATCAGCGACCGGGCTTCCCTCGACATCTCCTTGCCCGACGCTTTTACCAAATGGCTAGGACGCCTGGCCGCGGCCGGCGTCGGAGCGCTCCAGATCCGCGAGAAGGACCTGGACGACCGCACCGTCTACGAGCTGGCGCGCCAGGCCCGGGCAGTCCTGTCAACTGTCCTGGTCAACGGCCGCCTGGACCTGGCGCTCGCGGCCGGCGCGGACGGCGCCCACCTGCCCGCCGATGGCGTTCCGGTCGCGGCCTTGCGGTGTCGCTTCGGACCGGGCGTGCTCCTCGGCGTCTCCACCCATGGAGTCGAGGAGGTGGAGCGCGCCCTGCAGGACGGCGCCGACTACGTGACCTTCGGCCCGGTCTGGCCGACGCCCTCGAAGGAGCGCTACGGACCGCCCCTGGGAATCGGAGAGCTGGCGAGGGCCGCGCGGGTCGGGATTCCCGTGTACGCGCTGGGAGGCGTTATGCTCTCCCGGTTCGGCGAGGCGGCCGCGGCCGGCGCGGCGGGCGTGGCCGGCATCCGGCTGTTCCAGGGATCCGCGCTGGAAGAGGCCGTATTGACCGCCCGGCAGTGTTTTTCGAAAGGATGACCCCGGTGGAAACGGAGCAGCCCATCCCCACGAACCCGGCGCTCGCCGGACGCCTGGCCGTGCAGCTCGGCAAGCTGCGCTACCTGTTTCTGTCGCTGGGCGTGGTCGTTCTCGACCAGTGGACCAAGTGGCTGGTCGAGGCCCACCTCCCCCACCACACGGCGCACACGGTGATCCCGGGGTTCCTGAACCTGACCCACGTGCGCAACACGGGCGTGGCGTTCGGCCTCTTCGCCTCGGAGGGGCTCGACGGCGGGAGCTGGCTCCTCACCCTGCTGGGGCTCGCGGCCCTGGCGGCGGTCGGAGTCTACTTCTGGTACGCGCCGGCCCGCGACCGGCTCCTCCTCGTGGCCCTGTCCCTGGTCGTGGGGGCGCCATCGGCAACCTGATCGACCGGGTGTCCAGCGGTGCGGTCACCGACTTCGTCGACGTGTACGTGGGCACCCACCACTGGCCTTCGTTCAACGTGGCCGACAGCGCCATCTCCATCGGCATCGTGCTGATGGCGATCGACAGCTTCCGCGCCCGGAAAGAGTCTCCAGCGACGGCCCCGCAACCGTGACGTCCTGGACGGTCGGACCCGAGGACGCCGGCGAGCGCCTCGACCGGCACGTCGCGGCCCGCCTCGACATCCCCCGCAACCAGGTCCAGCGCTGGATCCAGGACGGCCTCGTCCGCGTCGCCGGCCGCGAAGCCAAGCCCTCCTACGCCGTCGCCGAAGGGGACGCGATCGATTGCAGCCCGCCCGAGCCTTCGGATGACCGGGTGCAGCCCGAGGAGGGAGACCTCCAGGTGCTGTATGAGGACGCGGACCTCGTCGTCCTGGACAAGCCCGCGGGGCTGACCGTCCATCCCGGAGCCGGCCGGACGACCGGCACGCTCGCCCACCACCTCCTCGCCCGCTACCCCGAGATGGTCGGCGTGGGCGGACCGGGACGGCCCGGGATCGTCCATCGATTGGACCAGGGCACCAGCGGGGTCATCGTCGTCGCGCGCACGCCCGCCGCCTATCACCGCCTCGCCCGCGCCTTCGCCGCCCGCGAGGTGAGCAAGCGCTACCTGGCCATCGCCTATGGCGAGCCGAAGCCCGCCAGCGGCATGATCGACGCGCCCATCGGCCGCCACGCGACGAAGCGCAAGGAGATGACGGTCCGCAAGGACGGCCGCCCTGCCCGCACCGGCTACAGAACGCTGGGGACCCGAGCCGGGATCTCCCTCGTGGAGCTCGATCTCGCCACCGGCCGCACGCACCAGATCCGCGTGCACCTGAAGCACCTCGGGCATCCCCTGGTGGGAGATCCGCTCTACGGCGAGGCGCGCTGGAAAGGATTGCCGAAGCCGGTGCAGCCGGTCCTGCGGGATTTCCCCCGCCCGGCGCTGCACGCCTGGCGCCTGGGCTTCGAGGGCCGCGAGTTCGAAGCGCCGGTGCCGCCTGACCTGCGGGAGCTGTGGGAGAAGGCCACAAACTTGGCTTGGCCGAGCCTTTCGTAGGGGCGGGGCTTGCCCCCGCCCAGGAGGGGGTAAACCCCTCCCCTACATCACGGAAGCAGCTCTTTGAAAGGCTTGTACGGCCTTCCGAGAGAATCGGCCACGGGCTTGTTGGTGATGTGGCCCTTGTAGGTGTTGACTCCGGGAAGAAGGCCCGGGTCCTCCACGACCGCCTGCTCCACACCCTTGTTGGCGAGCGCCAGGCCGTAGGGCAGCGTGGCGTTGTTGAGGGCGAAGGTGGAAGTGCGGGGCACGGCGCCGGGCATGTTCGCCACGCAGTAGTGAACGACGCCGTCGACGATGTAGACCGGGTCCGAGTGGGTGGTGGGCCGGGTGGTCTCGAAGCAGCCGCCCTGGTCAACGGCCACGTCCACGACCACGGCCCCCTCTTTCATCAGCTTGAGCATGTCGCGGGTGACCAGCTTGGGCGCGGAATAGCCGGGGATGAGCACGGCGCCGATGAGCAGGTCGCAACGGCGCAGGGCGGCGCGCAGGTTGTACTGGTTGCTGGCAAGCGTGGTGACCACGCCGTGGAAGAGATCGTCGATCTGGCGCAGGCGGTCGAGGTTGGTGTCGAGCACCGCGACGCGGGCGCCGAGGCCGAGCGCCATCTTGATCGAATTCAGGCCGACGATGCCGCCGCCGAGGACCACCACGTCGCCGGGCGGCACGCCCGGGACGCCGGCGAGCAGCGTGCCGCGTCCGCCGTAGATCCTCTGCAGGTAGCTCGCGCCCACCACCACCGCCATGCGGCCGGCCACCTCGGACATCGGAGTGAGCAGCGGCAGGCGGCCGTTGCGGTCCTCGATGGTCTCGTAGGCGATGCCGGTGACCTGCTTCTCGACCAGCACGTCGGTGAGCTCGGGCAGGGGCGCGAGGTGGAGATAGGTGAAGAGGGTCTGGCCATCGCGCATCAGG
>DASUNJ010000225.1:0-14647 GCA_036277235.1 Thermoanaerobaculia bacterium
CCTCGGCTGGGAGTCGGCTCTCTGGATGGAGAAGTAGCTCCCAATCCACTTTCCCGGACCGCAAATGTCCGGAAAATTGGACGACTCCCATGGCTTCCCCTCTGGATCACCCCCGGCACGGCGCTTGCCCTTAGGGGTTGATCATGATCGGCAAACCCCTGCTGATGGTCGCAGCCTTCCTCGCGCTGACTGGCCCTGCGGGCGCCAGCGTCACCCCTCCCCCGCCCATACCTCGTCCGAGCGACTACGAGGCCGTGGATGCCGCGACGCGGATCTTCTTCGGACGGGTGATCTCTGTGGAGGAGAACGAGGTGCGCTTCGAGGTCGAGGAGGTGCTCAAGGGAGAACCGGACAAGACCCTGCAGATGCAGGTCAACTTCCTTCCGGCCGACGACAGGTGGGATTGGAACCAACAGAACCAATGGTGCGTCATGGAGACCGATGGCTGTTACCGGAAGGGCGCTCTCTACCTCTTTCCCCTCCGGCAGAGCAAGGACGACGGCTCCTGGGTCGTCTCGAGCATCGGTCAGGAGCTGAAGCCTGACGACCCCTGGATCGAGACGGCGCGCCTCTTCGCGGGGATCTCCGCCCTGGACGATGCAGAGAAGGAGAGGGAGGCCCTGCAGCAGTTGCGGAAGGCGGCAGCCGAGGACGGTACGGGTGACGGCAAGGGCCGCTACCCCGCGGGCCTGGTGCGCCGGATCGATCGGCATCTGGCCCTGCCCTCGCCGAAGAAGCCCTTTTCCGAGCTGAGGGACCTCTACTACGCCGCGGAGATGGATTTCGAGCGGCTGGATGTGCTCTGGGCGATGGTCGGCGGGCAGCATGTCGAGACGCCGAGCTTCTTCCGGGGGATGCTCTTCGCGGGCGAGCCGGACAGGCTCCTGGCTCCCATCATGGCTCTGTTCCAAGACCACCCGGAGCAGTTGCCGCGGACCGCGGACCTGGCGCGGCTCTACCTCGCCGCTGCGCCAGGAGAGCGCAATACCCTCCTGCAGCTGATCCTGATGGGCGCGCGAACGGGCGCGCTGATGGAAGGGGGAGCGAAGGACGATCCGCTCCTGTGGAGCCTCCTGCCGGGCTCGAACCAGTCGGAGATCGAGATTCTGGCGGGTGCGGTCCTGGGGCGGAACCAGCCGGCCCCGCGCCTGGAACTGCTCGCCGTCCCCGACGATCGAGTGAGAACCAGGCTTCTCTTCTACCGGATGAGCGGCCTGCCGGCGCTGCCGGCGGCAACAAAGCACCGGCTCGATGCTCTTCTCCAACCCGGTGTGCGGAATCCGAAGGCGAGCGTCGGGGAGCTGGCGGGCGCGGTCAAGGCCTCGGCCGATCCGCAGGAGCGCCTCCGCATTCTGATGGACCTCGTGCTCCGCGCCGGCCCCGCGGACCTGCCGGCCGTCTGGGGCCTGCTCGGACACGCGAAAGGCGGGGAAGCGGACCTCCTGCTCGGCTGGTTCACGGCCAACCCGCCGGCCTTCCCCGTGCGCGTGAGCCTCTACCGCAACGCCCGGACCGACGAAGAGAGGAACCGGGCCCTCTGGGTCGCCGCGGCGACCTCGGACGACGCCTTCGGGTTGGCCTTCATGAGACTGCTGGAGGAGGTGGGACTGTGGACCGCTGACAATTCCCACCCGGTGGAGCCCGTGGTGCGGGCGTTCGCCACCTGCCCCAACGAGGACGCGCAGTCCCTGATCCTGGGCCAGATCACCTACCTCGCGAATACGGCCGATTCCATGCCCGCCCTGTTGGAGACCCTGCGGGCAGCGGCTCCCCGGCACGCCCACTACCTGATGTCCTGGTTCGCCACGCACCCCAGCCCCGAGGCGCTGCCGCACCTGAGACGCCTGGCTGCCTCCCTCCCGGTGCACGACTACGCAACCCTCGCGCTGGCCGCCGCGGGAGATCCCGAGGTCGTCGAGCAAGCGATCCGGGCTCTGAGCCGTCCGGGCCGGGACGACGACCGATGGGCACGGCTCACTCTTGCCCGCTCGCCGCTTCCGGCGGCTGCCGAGGCGCTCCGGCGGCTTCCCGAGAAGCCATGAGCCGCCCCGCCGCCCTCCTGCTGCTGGCTGCCATGGCCGCCAGCCCCGCGGATGCTGAGAGCATCTATATCGATACCGATCCCCATGACTGGATCGCATCCTCGTCCACGGAGTACGAGACGGTGGACGGGACGGAGCGCATCCTCCTGGCCCGGGCCGTCGCCACTGTTGGGGACGAGGTGCGCTTCAAGATCGAGGAATCGTTCAAGGGAGACGCCGGAGAGGCCAGATTCCTGAGTACGGCCTCCGACGCCGCGAAGGGCAGCCTCCACGTTTTTTTCATGAACCTCCGCGACGACGAATGGACCCTTTCGGACCTCGGGCTCGTCGAGGTCGAGGCCGAGAACCGCGACTGGGTGCGGGTGATGCGCCTCTTCGGCAGGATCTCCGCCCTCGACGACGAGGCGGGCGAGAAGAAGGCCCTGCGCGAGCTCAGGGAAGCCGCCCTGGCCGATCCCCGCCGCTACCCCGAGGGTCTGGTCCGGATGATCGACCTGCACTTCGGCACTCCCACGCCGGGCAAGCCCTTCTCCGACCTCGTGGACCTGTACGACGCCGCGGCGACCGACGGCGAGCGCCTGGCGGTGCTCTGGGCCCTGAACAGCAGCGATCATCCCGAGGTAGCGACCTTCTTCCGCAGCCTGCTTCTCGGAGGCGAGCCGCTCTGGCTGATGCAGCCGGTCCTCGATTGGATGTCCGCGGGCTCCGGCGACGACGTGCCCCTGTTGAAGGAGCTGGCGCGGGTCTGGCTCGGGCATGCCGGGGAGGACCGCACCGGGCTGCTGGACCTGATGATCGAGAACGCGGTGCCCGAGGACGACCTGCTCCTCTGGAGCCTCCTGCCGGCGGCGGACATGGCGGAGAAGGAAGTGCTCGTCGACCACGTCCTGGGCAGGAAGGAGCCGAACCCATTCACGGACGGGCTCCGCCTCCCTCCGGACGATCCGGTTACGGCGGACCTGTTCGTCCTTTATATGGGCCGGAGTGCCGATTCGGAGGCCCAGTTCCGCCTGGAGTCGCTCCTGCGCAAGAACGAGACCCGCGACTGGCGGTCGGTGGCCTCCCTGGAGGAGCTTGTCTCGACCTGGGAGGCTTCGCGGAAGCCCGTCGAGCGGCGGGAGATCCTGCTGGAGGCCGTCCGCCGCCTCGACGAGAAGGCAGTCGGTGAAGACGAAGCCTTTGCGGTGCTCTGGCGCCTCGTCCGGCAGGCTCCTCCCCGTGAGGCGGAGGCCCTGCTCCACGTGGTGTACTCCCTGTTGGGAGACGAGGAGAAGCTGGCTGCCCTCTACCGCGCCGCCTCCGGCGAAGAGGAAAAGAACCGCGCCCTCTGGTTCCTCCTGGCGGCCCAGGGCCCGAACGAGCTCGAGCCTCTGCTCTCCGCGGTGGGAGCCCTGGGCCAGGGGTCGGTCCGCCTGGAGCGCGTCGCGCGCGCGTTCCTCACCTGTCCGAGCGAGGAGGTCCGGCTCAACCTGGCGGAGCATCTCGACGAGGAGCTGGCCCTCCCCGGCGACTTCCTGACGATGCTCAAGGTCCTGGAAGGGGCGAGCCTCGCGGAAGCCCGGAGGTTGGCCCCCTGGTTCGCGCGCAACCCCGGCCCCGAAGCCCTGTCGTTCCTGTGGCGGCTGCCCATCCCGTCCCTGCACCTGGATCCCGAGCTTGCGGAGGCGCTGGCGGCCTCGGGAGATCCCGAGGTCCTCGACATGGCCCTCGACCTGCGCCAACGGGTCGCGGCCGAGGTCTACCGCTGGCCCTACCGCGTCATCGCCCGGTCGCCGCTCCCGGCTGCCCTGGAGGAGGCCCGCGCCATCCTGGAGGAAGGGGGATTCGCCCAGTACCAACTGATGCGGGAGCTCGGGGAGGGAGGCATTATTGCGAACCCCTGGCACGAGCAATTCCTTCAGGAGATCGCGGATTCGGAGACCGTGGACGAGGTCTTCCGGAAGAAGGCGCTCACTTGGCTCGCGGAATTTTTTTCGTCCGGGGCCTCGCCGGAGCCTTGAATTCCGCCACCACCGGGATGTGGTCGGACGGGTGCTCGCCTTTGCGCTCGTCGCGGTAGAGCGAGACCCCGGTGCAGCGCTGAAGCATGGTCTTCGTCCCCAGGATCAGGTCGATCCGCAGGCCGTTGTTCTTCGGGAATGCGAGCATCCGGTAGTCCCACCAGGTGAACAGTCCCCCCTCCTCGTGGTGCTTGCGCAGGAGATCGGACAGCCCCCACTCCATCAAGTAGGCCAGGGCCTCGTGCTCGCGCGGGTGGAAATGGATCTTCCCCCGCCAGAGCTCGGGGTAGCGGACGTCGCGCTCGTCGGGGGCGATGTTGAAGTCCCCCAGGAGGAGCAGCGGCTTCCTGGGAGAGGCCGCCGCTTCCAGGAACCGGCGCAGGCGCACGATCCAGTTGAGCTTGTAGATGAACTTCTCGCTCTCGGGCGACTGGCCGTTGGGCACGTAGACGTTGACGATGCGGACCCCGCCGGCCGTGCCCGCGATGAGCCGCCGTTGGGCATCGGGCTCGTCGTCGGGGAGCCCGCGGACCACGTCCGTGAGCGGCTGCTTGGAGAGGATCGCCACGCCGTTGTAGGTGGGCTGGCCGAAGATCTCGACGTGGTAGCCGAGCTCCTCGAAGGCGGAGACGGGGAAGAGGTCGTCGGTGGTCTTCGTCTCCTGCATGCAGAGCACGTCGGGCAGGAGGCGGGAGGTCCAGTCGAGGACCCGGTCGATCCGGGAGCGGACGGAGTTGACGTTCCAGGTGGCGACGCGCATAGGCAGGAAGATACAGAAAGTTTACGCGCGGACCCAAACACTCGGGGGGCATGTCCCGTATATATGGATGGAGACGGCAGAGAAGAGCCAAAGACAATCTCCTCTCCAAACCTCCCTCCTCCGAAGCCCCGCCGAACCAGCGGGGCCTTTTTTTGGCCGATTGATTGGCCGGGCGGCTGCCGCTGGAGCGTGGGCGGCTGCGGCTGGGGGTCGGGCGCGTCCGCTGGAGGTCGGGCGGAGCGCGCCGGAGGTCGGGCGCGACGCGCTGGAGCGTGAGCGGGACGTGCTGGAGGTCGAGCGGCAGCCGCTGGAGGCTCGGCGGCAGGCGCCGGAGGGTGAGCGGAACGCGCCAGAGGTCGAGCGGCAGCCGCCCAGGGGTGAGCGCCTACAGCGGCGGCCCCTCCTCCGGGATCTCACCCCTCTCCCGGGGAAACCGGCGCTCCCGCATCGGCGGCAGGCGACGGCGCGGGGGCTGCTGCTGCATGCGCGAGACGATCCGCAGGTACTCCTCCTCCTGCGCGGGGCTCAGGATGGCGCGCGTGGCGGCGATGTTTTTCGCCAGCGCCTGCTCCAGCGCCAGGAAGTCGCGGGCGGCCTGCTGGAGCAGGGCATCGATCCGCTCCTGGTCGGGCTCGCGGGAGACCAGCTCCCTCCTCACCTCCCGCTGGCTCTCGGCCTGACGCATGCGGATGCGCACCGTCTCCTCGAAGAGCTGCCTCTGGAGGTCGAAGAAGCGGCGGCGCTGCTCCCCTTCGAGGCCGAGACGGTCGGCCAGGCGCCGGAAGCGGGGGAGCGGCTCGCCCTCCAGCCGCTGCAGACCCGGACGAGACGCGATCCGGCGCATGGCCACGGCCGCGACGAGCCCCAGGTTCACCCCCAGCGAAAGCAGGAGGGCAATCAGTGTTCCCCAACGGAGCCACCACCGCCTCACGGCTCCAGGTCCTCGAGGGTGGTCAGGTAGCTCTCGGCCAGGCTGCCGTCGACGGCCGAGGGCTCTTCCTCCTGTACCGGATCGGCCGGTGCCCAGCTTCCTCCAACCCCGGCGCCCACGGCAGTCCCGAGGATCAAGGCGAGAGCCGCGGCAACCCGCACCCAGCCCGGGGTGGGGACGGCCTGCTCGGTCCGCGCGCGGGCTGCAATCCGCTGGGCAAAGCCGGGGAGGACCGGCGCGGTCGGCGGCAGGGCGAGGCCCTCCCAGCTCTCCTGGAGGCGGAGATACTGCTCCGCCAGGGCGGGGTCGCGCTCCATCCGCGCCCGCAGCTCGCGGGCGCGCTCCTCCGGCAGCTCGCCGTGGAGGAGACGTATCAGCTCCACCTCCATCGTCCGGTTCATCTCTTGCCCTCAGTTTTGAAACCCGCGGAGCGCCCTTCTCCTGCGATCCTGCGCACGGCCCGGACGAGGCGGCTCTCCACCGCCCCCTCAGTGATGCCCAGGACCTCGGCGGCCTGGCGGTAGGATAATCCCTCGAAGCGGACCAGGATCAGGACCGCCCGCTGGTTGTCGGGGAGCTTCGCGATCGCTTTGCGGGTGGATTGCCAGCGCCGGCGGGCCTCCAGGGCGGAGATCGGGTCGGGGCCGGCGTCGGGGGGATCGAAAGCCGGCGCGCCCGGCTCTTCAGGGTCGGTCTCGAAGCGCAGGAAGCGCACCAGCTTGCGCCGCCTGAGCTTGTTGAGGCAGTGGTTGACCGCGATGCGGTAGAGCCAGGTGTAGACCTGGCCCAGGGGGCGGACCTCCGCGGCCTTGCGGAACGCCTTGAGGAAGACCTCTTGGGCGGCGTCGCGGGCCTCCTCCGGATCGCCGAGCAGGCGCTCGCAGAGGCGGAGCAGGCGCTCCTGGTGGGTCTCCACCAGCGCGGTGAAGGCGCCGGTGTCGCCCGCGGCCACCCTCGCCAGGGCATCCCAACCCGGGTCCGTCGGGAGGTCGGCGCCCACGGCGGGCTAGCGCGGCAGCCGTGGGCCGCCGCTCAATTGGCTCTGGAACTTGGAGATGTGCTCTTCCACCAGGCGGTGGACGCCGAGCCGCTGCAACTCGGCGGCGAGCACCAGGATCTGGTTGGCCTGCAGAGGATGCTCCTTGAAGATGACCTGGAGGACGCGCTTGAGGGCGGCGTCCAGCTCGGGATCGAAGCCGCCTTCAGGAGGCACTGCGGCTCTCCGCCGCTTCGTGCATCTGCTCGGGATCGTATTCGTAGATCAGCGAGCGCACGGTGTGCTCGGGCGCGATGGAGATCCCTTCCTCGTAGCCCCACATGAAGATGGTCTCCCAGGGGCAGTAGCGCGCGCAGAGCTGGCAGCCGATGCAGCGCTCCAGGTCTACCTCCACGAGCTTCATGAAGTCGCGGTACTCGGGGCCGGGGACGATCTCGATGCAGTCCACGGGGCAGAACGAGATGCAGGCCTCGCAGCCGGTGCAGCCGGTCTGGTCGATGACGGCCAATTGCTTCGGCGGCTTCGGACGCGGCGGCTTGTCGATCTCGATCTTCTTGGGGTAGGGGAAGTCTGCCATAGGGGTCTCCGGGGCGTACTTTACCAGAACCCGGCCGCGGCGTGGCAGAATCCCCGCCGTGATCCTCGACCGCACCGCCCGCTTCGTCACCGATCCGACGACCGCCTCCTTCGAGGAGCTGGCCCTGGAAGCCTTCGCGTTTCAGTTCGAGCGCATCGAGCCCTACCGCCGGATGTGCCAGGGGCGCGGGGCCGTGCCCGGAGCCGTGACCGGCTGGCGAAACGTGCCGCCGGTGCCCACCGCGGCCTTCAAGAGCCTGACCCTCGCGGCCGAGCCGGCGAAAGAGACCTTCAGGAGCAGCGGGACGACTTCCGGCGGCGGGGAAGCCCGGAGCGTCCATCATCATCCCTACCCGGACCTCTACCGGCTGACCATCGACGCCTCGTTCCCCCGCTTCTGCCTGCCGCTCCGGAACCAGGCGCCGATGCTCTCCCTCATCCCCACGCGGGAGCAGCTCCCGGACTCCAGCCTCTCGTTCATGATCGACCACGTGCTCGCCCGCTGGGGGACGCCGGAGAGCGCCACGGCCTTCGGCTCGCGCGGAGTCGAGGTGGCGAGGGCGCGCTCCTGGGCGGGGAGCCGGCAGCGCGAGGGGCGGCCGGTGCTCGTCCTCGCGACCGCCTTCGCCCTGGCGCAGTGGCTGGAAGGGTTGGAGAGGATGGGGCTGCGCTTCCGCCTGCCCGCGGGGAGCGCCATCTTCGAGACCGGCGGCTTCAAGGGGAAGACGCAGGAGATCACCCGCCAGGAGCTGGCGGAGCGCCTCGGCTCCTGGCTCGGCGTGCCGCCGGGGTCGATCGTCCGCGAGTACGGGATGACCGAGCTGACCAGCCAGTGCTACACCCGGGCGCTCCTCGGGGAGGACCCCGGCCTCTTCGTAGCTCCTCCCTGGGTGCGGGTGCGCGTCCTCGATCCCGCCACGCTGGAAGAAGCGCCGGCCGGTGCCCCCGGCCTGATCGCCGTCTTCGACCTCGCCAACCTCGGCTCGGCCGTCCACGTGCTCACCGAAGACCTGGGGGTCACGGAGGGGGAGGGCTTCCGGCTGTTGGGGCGGGCGGCGGGGGCGGAGCTGCGTGGGTGCTCGCTGGTGGTGGAGGAGCTGCGAGGACGTTATCCTGCGACAGGGTGAAGGAGGTCTCCCGGCCTTCGGCGACGACTTTGTAGACGCCTTTCTTCAATCCGTGCACCGGGAGGGGAATCCTGCGCGAGAACCTCTGCCGCTTCTCGCAGTCGGTCCCAGCCGCGCCGCTCCCGTGCAGCTCGACGAAAAAGGTGTCCCCGCGCAACTCGACGACCGGCTCGGCGAGGCCGCACGCCTCGGCGAGGTAGCCCTCGACCAGCAGCCGGACCTGGACTGGAAACGACTGCGCCACCGCAATCTCGAGCTTGTCGACCACCACCTCGGCGGACGGGGAGCCTGCGGGCGAAGAGCTCACGCCCTGGCAGGCGATCAGGACTGCGGCCAGCATCAAGATGGCGGCTGCGCGCATGGGGGTAGACCTCCGTTCAAGCCCTCGACCTACGGTATGATAGGGCACCGGAGCCACTCCCGATGAATGTGAAGCTTGATCAGCAGGAGCCCGCGGTCGCGGGGCATCCGAACGCGCAGCCCGGTCGTTTGGGACCGATCGGCCATGATGGCGGAACGCCGCCGCAGGCCGTCGTGCTCGGCATGCACCGTTCCGGAACGTCCGCGCTGACGGGCCTGCTCGACCGGATGGGCTTCTACGCCGGGCCCGACGAGAGCCTGCTGGCCGCGGACGAATACAACGCCAAGGGGTACTGGGAGCTCGGCGAGCTCCACGCCTTCAACGAGGACCTGCTGGCGGCGCTCGGCGGCGACTGGATAAACGCGCTCAGGATTGATCCGCAGCGGCTCGGCGATCCGGCGCGCGGCAGCTTTCTGTCCCGCGCGCGAGAGCTCGTCTCCCAGCTCAACTCCTATGGCCCGTGGGTAATCAAGGATCCTCGCCTGTGCCTCCTGCTGCCGTTCTGGCGCGAGCTTCTCGAGCGCCCGCTCTGCATCCTGACCTACCGCGATCCGCTCCCGGTCGCCCGGTCGCTCGCGCGGCGCCACGGCCTTCCGATCCTCGTCGGCATCGCGCTCTGGGAGCACTACAACCGTGCGGCGCTCGCTGCCAGCGAGGGGTTGCCCCGCGTGCTCGTCGGGTATCGCGAGCTGATCGACGACCCCGCGGCCGCGGCGGCGAGCCTGAGGCGGACTTTCGCGACTTTCGGGATGCGGGGATTGGAGGGGCTGCGCGAGCTCTCGCCCGCCGACGCCCGAACGCTGCTCGACAGCTCGCTCGAGCACCATGCCGCCGCTCCCGGCGAGGAGCTCGGTTACCTCAACGCCGGGCAGCTCGAGCTGCTCCAGGCCCTCGCGAGCGGCTCTGCGCTGCTCGATCCGGTGCCGCCGCTCTCGCAGGGTGCTCGCGAGGTCCTCCATGAGCATGAGTGCCAGACCCGCAAGGCGGCTGCGCAGCGGCAGTCTGTCGTCAGCCTGCAGGAGGACCTGGCTCAAAGCGCGGAGCGCGAACGTTCCTTGACCACTGACCTCCAGGAGCTTGCGGAACGCGAACGCTCCTTGACCGCCAATCTCCAGGAGCTTGCGGAGCGCGAGCGTTCCTTGACCGCCGATCTCCAGGAGCTTGCGGAGCGCGAACGCACCTTGACCGCCGGTCTTCAGGAGCTTGCGGAGCGCGAACGTTCCCTGATCGTTGATCTTCAGGAGCTTGCGCAGCGCGCCGAGCGCACGGAAGAGGCCCTTGCCGACCGCGACGCAGCCGTGGCCGACCTGGAGCACCGCCTGGCCGGCTCTCAGGGAAAGTGCGGCGATCTGGCCACCGAGCTGCACCGCAAGGAGCAGGCGATTGCCGAGCGCGAGGAGCTGCTCGCCGCCGTATTTCAATCCCGCAGCTGGCGCCTGGGGTTCGGCCTGAAGCGGCTGTTCGGCCTCCTGAGAGCCCGGCGGGCGCCTACCGCCCTCGACCGCTGGAAGTCGCTGCGCGACCGCTAGCGCCCGTAATCCGTATCGAAGCCCAGCTCGCGGGCGAAAGCGACGTCCTCCGGGTCGAAGTCCGACGGTGGGTGCTGCCGGAAGCGGCCCACGGATTCCGGAGGGCGGATCGATGCGAGCAGCCTGTCCAGCGTCGAGCGAGCCGGCTCGGCTTCGAGGAAGTGCAGGAGAGTGCCCAGGCTTTCCTCGGGATCCGTGCAGAGCCTGTCGTAGTTCAGCAGGAGAAAACGGTTGCCCAGCCTCCGGCGATGATCCAGCGCTGCGCGATGGACCGCGTGCCAGTACTTGAGAGAGAGCCTGGGGGAGGCGTCGGCGATCTCCTCACAGCCCAGAAACGAAGGACCCCACAGGCGGAGTTGGGACTGGTTCGAGCTGTAGGCCATGTCGAGACCATTCCGGACGACGTGGATGTATTTCATTCCCGGCAGGAGCGGCTCGAGCCGTTCCAGGACGACGTGGGTGTTGGGCTCCTTCCAGCCCCACGCTCCGGAGGTTGGTTTCCCCCGAGCCGACCAGCTTTCGAGAGACAGAGCCCGGTGCCGGAGCCATTCCGCGTCATGCGCCAGCCGGTCTGCTTCGGCCAGATGCTGCACGAGGCCGAGCTGGGCGGTAGAGAGCGGCCGCGGGTTGGTCATGGCACCCCGGAAGATCGCGATGAGGTCCGCGAGCTCTTCGTGGCCGGCTTGCAGGATCTCGCGCCTTTTGAACAGCAGCGTGAACCAGAGGTTGTCGTACGACTCGTTGAGGTCCGCCCCGAGGAAGAAGCCGAGATCGGCAAGGAGCTGCGCGACGAGGCGCGTTCCGCTCCCTCCCACTCCGCCGATCGCGACGGGAGGCCGAGCCAGGTTGTTTCGCTCCATTTTCCATAGTGTATTGTGAAGATATGTCAGAAGGAAGCTCGTGCGCGACCTCGACGCGGCTGGAGGTGCCGGAAGGAATCTGGCGCCAAGGCCTGCGGCGCGGCCGGTACGTGCAGGCGCTCGGGCCGCTGCGCGGGCGATGGCTTTCGCTCCGCGAAGCCTTGGGCGACCGCCGCCAGGTTGCCGTGCGGTACCGTGGCCGGCGGCTGATCCTCAGGCTCAACACGTCCGACATCCTGGTGATGTACAGCGTCTTTGAGCGGGAAGATTACGGGACCGAGCTGTCTCCGCCCCCGTTGACGATCGTCGACGCCGGAGCCTACACGGGGTTCTCCGCGATCTACTTCGCGGAGAAGTACCCCGAGGCGACGATCCTGGCGCTGGAGCCTGAGCCGTCCAACTTTGCCCTGCTCGTCCGGAACGCGCGGCCGTATCCAAACGTCATCCCGCTCAACCAGGCGCTTTGGTACAGGGACGGCCGCATCGATCTCCGGGACCCCGGGACCGGCCACTGGGCCTTCTATGTGGGTGCGGATGAACTGCAGGACGCCCGGTCGCGGACGCAGGCCGAGGCGGTCAGCGTGGGCACCCTCATCGAGCGGTTCGCGCTCGAGCGCATCGACCTGCTGAAGCTGAATGTCGAGGGGGCGGAAAAGGAGATCTTCGAGCACTCTGACGGCTGGGTCGGGCGTGTGGGGGCGATCTTCGCGGCGTTGCACGACCGGTTCCTGCCGGGGTGCACCGCGGCTTTCGAAAAGGCGACTGCGTCGTTTGGCCGCGTCGTCCACCGGGCCGGAATGATTTGCGCGATCAGGGACCCTCAGCCTCCTGGCTGAGGGTCCGCTCAGATCCGCGGAATCAGGGGTTGTTGTTGACGTGTCCGAGGCAAACGGCGAAGATCTCCTCGGAATCGCCATCCGCCGGCACCGTGCTGAGGAACGGGGGGGAGGTCATCTCCTGCCAGAAGACCCCGGCGCCAGCGGTGGGAGGATTGTTGCAGTTGACGGTGCAGCGCTTGTGGCTGTTGACACCGTTGATGAAGGGGCCGCCGACTCCCGCTGGATCCGTGATGTTGCTCCCGTCGGTATCGACGACTTCGGCGCCCGGCGCCCTCCAGCCCAGGAACCAGCCGCCGCCGCTCGCCCCGCCGGTCAGGTCGCTGCCGATGACCTTGGAGACCTGGCCTCCAGCGACTGCATCCCAGTTGTACCATTCCGTGCTGGCGGTCTGCTGGATGACGTTCCCCGCGAAGGGGGGAGCCTGGGGGTAGCCGAAGGTGATCACCGGCTGCTCCGAAGGCCAGTTCCAGGCGCGGCCCGACCAGCCCGTGACGTTGCCGATCTTGTTGGCAATGAGGGTCCCGGTCGTGGCGGTGACGATACAGCCGTAGTCGTAGTCAGGATCGCCGCTGAAGTGCCACCCGCCGGAGGTGGTGGCATTCACCCCCGCCCAGCAGCCACGGCTCGGGTGGACCCCTCCGGCGCCGTTGAAATAGGAGGGGCAGAAGAGAAAGGTGGTCGCAAAAGTTCCGGCTCCGCTGCTGACGCAGTGGCCGGCGGTCGCGATGGTGCTCCGGCCGATGACGGTGGCGGAGCAGACGAAGTCGTTCCCGCCGAGGGTGAAGAACAGCTTGCCGTGGTAGCCCCTGGGGCCGTTCAGGTAGCCGCCTTCCATCGTCCAGCGCTGGAAGGGTCCGTAGGGGCCGCTCAGGGGGTTGGTCGGCGCGGTGCCCCAGGATTGAGGCGTGGCCATCGCCTGTTGCTCGCTGCGTTCGAAGAGGCGTACCTTGGGGGTGAAGGGACCGCCTCCTGCCGGGTGGCCGCTCACCAGACCGGGCTCGCCGGCGAGCCTGGGCGCCGCCGCCTGAGACGCCGCCTCCGTCGTCACCACCGTCTGCACCGGAATGGGCTCGGCGGAGGCCATGCGCTCCGGGGTCCAGTAATCGTGGACCGCCCATGCTGCGGCCTCGGCACTGTCCGCCGGGGTCGATGCGACCGGGTCCTGCGCCGCGGCTGTGCTCGCGAAGGTGAGCAGACCGAACACCAGCCATGAAGTCGACTTCGAAAATCTCATACTCTGTCTCCTTTGAAGGTCAGCACGCGGCGTTACAAAAAGATCAGCTCAGGGCGTTCTAACGAATCCTGAACGCCAGGTCCCTCACCGAGGGGCAGTTGTATTGGGCGATGAAACCGTGCGGTTGTTACCCGATTATTTTAGACACCACATCGCGAGCCATGTTTAGCAGTGTCCCCACAGCCCGAAAACGTTTCCTTCCGGGTCCCTGAATCTCGCGAAGGAGCCGAAGTCCCCGACCCGCGCGGGAGGCTGCTCGATCGCTCCTCCCCCCTCGACGATCCTCTCGATCCAGGCCGCCAGCTCGCCGTCCACATGGAGGACCAGCAGCGGATGGCCGTAGCCCTCGGCCGCCGGCACGATCCCGCCGCCCAGAGCGTCCCCGGCAACTCCGCGGATCTTGCAATAAGGATGGCCTTCCCAGGGCAGGGGCTCGACCGACCAGCCGAAGACCTCGCGGTAGAAGCGGGCGGCCCGCTCCAGGTCGCGGGCGGGGATCTCGAAGTGACCGACCGTGGCTCTCATGAGACGATCATGGCATGGTGACGGATGAGGAGCTCCTGGCCGCCTGGGGGGAGACGGTCGATGCCTTCCTCGATCCCGGCTCGCCGGAGAGGCGCGCGCTCGATCCCGAGCTGGCGAGGACGTCGCGCCTCTCGCGGGAGGGGCTCGCCGCGGCTCTCGAAGCCGTGCTCGGCGGCGTGCGGACCGGTCCGGCCGCCGCGCTCCTGGCCGAGGCGGAGGGTTTGCCGCGGGGCGGCGGGCCGGTGCTGGTGGTGCTCGCTTCCAACCTGCCTGGTCTCGCGGTCCAGCCGCTCTGGCCCGCTCTGGTGCTGCGCAGGCCGGTCGTCCTCAAGTCCCCCTCGGCGGAGCCGGTCTTCGTCCCCGCCTTCCTCGACGCGCTGACCCGCCGCGAGCCCCGCCTGGCGAAGCTCGTGACGGCGGCCACCTGGCGCGGAGGGGATGAGCGGGTCGAGGCTCCCCTCCTCGAACAGGTCGCCACGGTCATCGCCTATGGCGACGAGCCCGCCCTGGCGGACCTGGAGCGCCGGGCTCCGGGCAAGGTGGTGGGGTACGGCCCGAAGACGAGCCTTGCCGTGGTGGGGGGAGATCCGGAGGGGCTGGCGAGGGACGTGGCCCTGTTCGATCAGAGGGGATGCCTGTCGGTCGTGGCGGTCTATACGTCCGGGGACCTTGAAGAGCTGGCGCGGAGATTGGCGGAGGATCTGGCAGAGCTGTCGCGGCGGTGGCCGCCCGGTCCGGCGGATCCCAGGGTGCTGGCGGCGGCTCAGCAGGCGAGGCTCGAAGCCGAGATGCGGGGCCTGTGGGCCGCGGATCTGCCGATCCTCTCGGGCACGGTCCTGGTCGATCCCGATCCGTCCTTCCGGCCT
>DASUNJ010000226.1:0-9163 GCA_036277235.1 Thermoanaerobaculia bacterium
AGCGGCAGGCTCGACGGTTTCGAAGGCTGCACGCCGCGGCGCTGCCAGGCGCGCCAGAGCCGCCGCACCTCGGGCAGACCCTCCGAAACGCCTTCGCAGACGGCGCGCCGGCCCAGGGGAGACAGCGAGCGGAAGAGCGCCTCGTTCATTCGGCGCGGAGTATATGACCTGTGACGGCACAGAATTTTTGTAGATTGACAAAAGCACTCAGGAAGTCCACCCTCACCCTCACCGCCATGACACTGATTCCCCTCGCCGCGCATGGAGCTGCTATGCCCGAGCCGATCTCGTACACCCTGCGCTTCCCGGCCCCCCAGACCCATTACGTCGAGGTCGAGGCGCTCGTGCCCACGGAGGGGCGCCCCGAGGTCGAGCTGCTGATGGCGGTCTGGACCCCCGGGTCGTACATGGTGCGCGAGTTCGCGCGCAACCTGGAGACGGTGACAGCATCGAGCGACTCCGGCGAGCCGCTCCCCATCGTGAAGACGAGCAAGAACCGCTGGCGGGTGGAGTCCCGGGGACCGCGTGTCACCCTGCGCTACAAGGTCTACTCCCGCGAGATGTCGGTGCGCACCAACTTCGTGGACGAGGGCTTCGCCATCCTGAACGGCGCGCCCACCTTCCTGACGGTCGCCGGGGGCGAGAAGCGGCCCCATGACGTGCGGCTGGTGCTGCCTCCGCAATGGCGGACCGCGGTGAGCCCCCTCCCGGGGATTTCCGAGGACGCCCACGCCTGGCGGGCGGCGGACTTCGACACTCTGGTCGACTCCCCCATCTATGCCGGCAACGCGCCGGTCTACCGCTTCGAGGTGGCGGGCCGGCCGCACCTGCTCGTCAACGAGGGGGAGGGCAACGTCTGGGACGGCCCGCGCTCGGCCGCGGACGTGGAGCGGATCGCGCGCGAGCTGGCCGCCTTCTGGGGCGTGGTCCCCTACGAGCGCTACGTCTTCTTCAACCTGATCACCGAGGCGGGCGGCGGGCTGGAGCACCGCGATTCGTGCGTGCTCATGACCAGCCGCTGGAAATCGCGCACCCGCGAGGACTACAACGACTGGCTGTCCCTGGTCAGCCACGAGCTGTTCCACGCCTGGAACGTCAAGCGCCTGCGCCCCGCCGAGCTCGGCCCCTTCGACTACGAGGGGGAGGTCTACACGCGCAGCCTCTGGTTCGCCGAGGGGGTGACCTCTTACTACGACGAGCTGCTCGTCCACCGCGCCGGCATGACCAGGCGCGACGAGTACCTGAAGAAGCTGAGCAAGCAGATCGAGACCCTGCAGACCACGCCCGGCCGCCTGATCCAGCCGCTGGCGGAGTCCTCGTTCGACGCCTGGATCAAGTACTACCGGCGGGACGAGAACTCGATCAACACCGGCATCAGCTACTACATCAAGGGCAGCGTCGTCGCCTTCCTGCTCGACGCGCGCATCCGGAGCGCCACGGGAGGAAGGCGCAGCCTGGACGACGTCCTGCGCCTGGCCTGGCAGCGGCACTCGGGAGAGCGCGGGTTCCAGACCGGAGAGCTGCGGGCGATCGTCCGGGAGGTTGCGGGCTCGGACCTCGATCCCTGGATGGCGCGCGCCCTCGAGAGCGCCGAGGAGCTGGACTACACCGAGGCCCTGGCCTGGTACGGCCTGCGGTTCGTGGAAAGCGACAAAGAGAATGGCAACGACGGTAAATCCGCCAAGGACGAGAAGAAGGACGAGGAGCCTTCGGCTTGGCTGGGGATCGAGACCGAGGTCCAGGACGGCCGGGTGATCGTCACCCAGGTCAAGCGCGAAACGCCGGCGTACGAGGCCGGGCTGAACGTCGGGGACGAGCTGATCGCCGTGGGGGACTACCGGGTGCCGCCCGACGGCTGGAAGGACCGGCTCAGGGCCTACCGACCCGGCCAGAAGGATGCGCTCCTCGTAGCCCGGAGGGAGCGCCTGGTGCGTCTGCCCGTGGTCTTCGGAGAGGAGCCGCGCCTGCTCTGGAAGCTGGAGCCCGACCCGGAAGCCACCGTCGAGCAGCGGGCGCGCCTGGAGGACTGGCTACGCGGCTCGGAGCCGGAGGCGCGGGCGGCCGAGGAGCTGGTGGCGCCCCTCGCAGAAACCGAATTGGAAGAGTCGCACTGGTAGTCAGAAGAAGCTCCACGTCTTCATCGCCCACGTCTCCCCCTCCCGCTCCCGCTCGATGGCGATCGCCCCGATGTAGTCCGGGGCGGGGCGCAGGTGCTCGAAGAGCCAGCGCGAAGCGGCCGCGGCGTCGCCCTTGAGAGTGAGCATGCGCGGCGGCTCGCCGAGGGCGAGGGTGACGTCGAAGGAGTCCAGCGGCGCCGCCAGCCCCTCTCCCACCGCCTTCAGGTAGGCCTCCTTGCGGGTCCAGCAGTTGAAGAAGGCTTCCTCCTTGCGCTCCGCCGGAACCCCCCGCAGCACCACCCTCTCGCTCTCCGAAAAGAACCGCTCCGCGATCTGCTCGCAGTCGGGCATCGGTTTCAGATATTCGATGTCCGCCCCGATCTCCCGTCCCAGCACGAAGGCGACCAGCGCCATCTCGTCCGAGTTGGAAAGATTGAAATAGAGATCCTGCTGCGGCGCCAGGAACGGCTTGCCCCTGGGACCGTAGCTGAAGGTCACCTGCTCCGGCCGGGTCCCCACGTAGGCGGCGAGGAGCGTGCGCAGGGCGCCGCGGCCCACCACGTACTGCCGGCGGTGCTTGTCGAAGCGGAAGCGGTTCGCCCGCGCCCACTCGTCGTCGGAGAGCGGACGGCCGAGGGCCTCGACCCGGTCGGCGGGCGGATCGAGGCGGATGGACCAGACGTGGATCTCGCCGGGCGGAAGCGTCAGGCCGGACGCTGGTACGGAGAGACTATGGGGGGGAAAGCCGGTCACGCGCGTTGCGGCGCCTGCGCGAGGACTTCCATGAGGTCGCGCGCCAGCGCCTCCAGGACCATGTCCCGGTTGCCGTGGATGAAGAAGTGATCGCCCGGCAGCATGCGCAACCGGAAACGGCCTCGGGTGTTCTCCTTCCAGGCCGCGACCTCGTCGCGGGCGACCTCCTTGTCGCCGAGGCCGCCGAAGGCGGAGATCCCGAGGTCGAGGGGCTCCTCCTCCCTGTAGACGTAGGTCTCGTTGACCGCGAAGTCGGCGCGCAGGACCGGGATCAGCAGCCGCATCAGCTCGGAGTGCTGCAGCACCTCCTCGGGCGTGCCGTTGAGCTCCCGCAGCTTCTCGATGAACTCCGGCTCCGGCAGGCCGTGGATCGGCTCGTCGTCCTCCAGGACCTGCGGCGCGCGCCGGCCGGACACGAACAGGTGCAGGGGCATCGCCTGCCCGCGGCGGCGCAGCTCGCGGGCCAGCTCGAAGCCGAGCATCGCACCCATGCTGTGGCCGAAGAAGACGAACGGCAGGCCCTGCATGTACGGCTGGAGCACGTCGGCCATCTCCTGCACCAGCGGCTCCGGCCGCTCGAACGGGGCCTCGCGCAGGCGGCCCTCCCGGCCGGGGAGCTGCACGGGGCAGACCTCCACGTCGGACGGCAGCGGCCCTCCCCATCCGCGATAGGCAGAGGCTCCGCCCCCCGCGTAGGGGAAGCAGAACATCCGCACGCGGGCGCGCGGGTTCACCTCGCGGTAGGCGAGCCACCGCTCATTGGGTTGCGGATTCGGTTTCACGGAAGTTAGTTAGCGTCCTGGCCCGCTTGCTTCTGCCGCTCCATCTCTTCCATCTTCTTGCGCAGCGAGAGCGGCCGCATGTCGGTCCAGACCTCCTTGATGTAGTCCAGGCACTCCTGCTTGGGGCCGGACTTGCCGACGTCGTTCCAGCCCAGCGGGTTCTCGCGGTGGGCGGGCCAGATCGAATACTGCTCTTCGTGGTTCACTACAACCTTGTAGATCGTGGTGTCTTCGCGGTCGTCCCAGCTCATCGTCTTCTCCTTCGAGTTTCACCGCCCATGGCGGATGCGTTCCATTCTATAAGTGCCCACGCCGGCCAGGGCGGGACATCCAATCCCGTGAAGCTTACCACTCAGGCGCCCGCCTCCCTCTCTTCCGAGCGCGCTTCCGAGCGGGGAGACTGACGCGCGCGGGCCTGGTCCAGGGCCCGGATCAGCCTTTCCAGGTCCTCGGGACCGGTCCCGAAGTGGGTGATGCAGGCCCGCAGGGCCGGGCCGAGCTCTCCCACTTGAGCTACGCTGATCCAGGCCTCTCCGGATGCCACCACGTCCGCGGCCAGCGCCTCCAGGTAGGCGCCCCGCCCTTCCTTTCCGCCGTCCACGAAGTTGACCAGCGGCAGCGGCGTGTCGTTCACCACCGTCCAGCCCTCCTCGGTCAGGCGCCTCCGCAGGAGGTCCCCCATGGCCGTCTGATGGCGGATGGCCTGCTCGTACCCCTCCCAGCCGGCCACCGCGAGCGCCAGGAAGACCTTGAGCCCGATGAATCTGCGCGACCACTGCATGGTGTGGGCGTAGGGATCGCCCATCGTCTGCCCCGCGACGTGCGGCATGTAGCCGGTGGCGACCCGGAAGGTGCGCTCGAGCAGGCCGGTGTGCCGGGTCAGGAACAGGCCGGCGCCCATGGGCACGGACAGCCACTTGTGGGCATCGAAGGTGATGGAGCTGGCGCGGGCGATCCCTTCGACGGCATGGCGCAGCTCCGGCACCAGGGCCGCGGCACCTCCCCAGGCCGCGTCCACGTGCAGCCAGAGCCGCTCCTCGTCGGCGATCTCCGCGATCTCCGCGAGAGGATCGACCGCCCCGGACCCCGTCGTGCCGGCCGTGGCCACCACCAGGAAGGGCGTGCAGCCCGCCTCGCGGTCCTCGCGGATGCGCTCGGCGAGCGCGTCGGGGCGCATGCGCAGCCCGGAGTCCAGCCGAACCTCCCGGATCGCCTCGGTGCCGATCCCGGAGAGCCGCGCGGCCTTGAGCACCGAGTGATGGGTCTCGGCCGTGACGTAGACGACCGGCTGGCTGCGCAGGGCGAGCAGGCCGCGCCGGGCCACCTCGGGAAATGTCCGGGTCAGGGCGAGGAGGAGCGCCGTGTGGTTGGCCTCGGCGCCGCCCGAGGTGAAAGTACCCTCGGTCCTGGCCGGGTCGTACCCGAAGCGCTCGGCAAAGGCGCGCACCAGGTGCTGCTCCACTTCCGTCGCGAACGGGCTGTGGCTCCAGGTCGCGAGCTGCGGGTTGAAGGCCGCGGCCAGGGCGTCGCCGGCGATGCCCATGGTGGCCGGGGCCGGGTTGAAGAGCCCGAAGTAGCGGGGGTGCGGCGTGTGTACCTGCCCGCGCCACAGGCTCTGGACCGCGAAGTCGAGGGCAGCCAGCGGTTCCATCGGCTGGCCGAAGTCGAAGGCGGAGAGCCGGTCGCGGAAGGCTTCGACGTCCACGGCTGGCGCCACCGCGGCTTCGCCGACCTCGGTCGTGTATCTCTCGATGGCCTCGACCAGGCGCTGCCAGAGCTCGCCGCGGGTCTCGGCCGGAAGCGTCAACATTCTCGCATCTCCTCTAATCATCGGCCACGCCAGATCTTCCAGCGGTCCACGATTTCCTCTCCGCGGACTACCAGGTACTCGTCGAAGCAGGCGGCGGTCAGGCACGAATGGTTGGGCAGCACCCTCACCCGGGAGCCCACCGGACGGGGGACGCTCAGGAAGCCGTGCTCCTGGGAGAGGGCCGTGAGCCGCGCCTCCCCGCTCAGCACGCCCGCCTCGTAGTCCTCGAACACCTCGCCCATGGAGGCGCCGAACCCGGGGTCCTTGGAGAGGGCCAGGGCGCCCGCGTCCGTGATGCACCCGTCGCGGCCGGGTTGGGACGAGACCACGCTCGCCAGCACCGTGACCGCGCAGTCCCGGATCTCGCACGCACCGATGGTCACCTGCTCGAAGTCGTTGAACGCGTAGTTCCCCGGCCGCGCCTCGGTGATCCCGTCCAGGCCGCGGACCGTCCACATGCCCGGCGTGGAGCCGACGCTCACCTCCGGCACCTCGATCCCCTCGCCCCGCAGCCGCTCCGCGAAGCCGGTCATGACGCGGCGCTCGTCCTCGGCGACGTCCGCGGCCGCTTCCCGGCCGCGGGCGTTGTAGGCATGGCCCGCGTGGGTCAGGATGCCGTCGAAGGTCAGGCGGGAGGAGCCGGCCAGGCTCCGTGCCAGCTCCAGGGCCCCGGGAGAGTCCGGATCGACCCCGGCGCGGTGATAGCCGCAGTCCACCTTGATCCAGACGTGGAGCGGCAGCTCCAAACCCTCCAGTGCCTGAACTGCCTCTTTCGTATCCACCACCAGGCGCAGGGTGATCCTCTCCGCCAGCTCGCGGACCTCGTCCAGGCGGGTGAGCTGGACCGGAAAGGCCCAGGTGACGTCGTCGAACCCCTGGTCCGCGAAGACCCTGGCTTCATACAGGGTTGAGACCGTGATGCCGCGGGCGCCCAGAAGATGCTGGCGCTGCGCGATCTCCACGCATTTGTGGGTCTTGACGTGCGGCCGCAGGGCCACGCCCATCCGGGCGCAGCGCTCGGCCATCCGGCTCAGGTTGCGCTCCAGGACGTCGAGGTCGAGGAGGAGCGCGGGGGTGGGTACGCGGTCGAAGGACATCGGAGTCTCCCGGGAGGGGGTACATCATAGAGTACGATCCCGTCCGTGGCGCATCCTGACCTCCTGTACGCCCCCCACTACCGGGACGGCCGGTTCTTCTGCCCGTGGGGAGAGATCTCCCCGCGCTTCGGCGACCTGCTCAAGTGGAAGCTCTCCGGCAAGTCCTCCTACGACCGGAAGAAGCCCCTCCGGATCCCGGTGGTTGCGAACGACGGGGCCTATCTGAAGGACAGGAGCCAGCCGGTCTCCGTGACCTGGGTGGGGCATTCGACCTTCGCTGTCCAGGACGAGGGGGAGGTCTTCCTCACCGATCCCCACTGGGGACCCCGGGCCCTGGTGCCCCCGCGGCTGTCGCCGCCGGGCATCCCCCTGGCCTCGGTGCCGGAGGACGCGTTCGCGGTCCTCTCCCACAACCACTACGACCACCTGGACACCTGGACGGTCCGGCGCCTGCCCCCATCCATCCCCTGGTTCGCCCCCCTGGGGCTCGGGAAGTGGCTCCAGAATCACGGGCCGAGCCAGGTCACCGAGCTCGACTGGTGGCAGAGCGCCCGCCACGGGCGGTGGACCGTCACCTGCCTGCCCGCCCAGCACTGGTCCAACCGGATCGGCACGGAGCGCAACTCGACCCTCTGGTGCGGCTGGCTCCTCGACAACGGCTCCCGCCGCTACTACTACGCCGGCGACTCGGGCTATTTTCACGGTTTCGCCGAGATCGGCCGCCGGTTTGGCCCGATCGACGTCGCTTTCATCCCCATCGGCGCCTACGAGCCACGCTGGTTCATGAAGCACCAACACATCGATCCCGCAGAAGCCCTGCAGGCTTTTCAGGATCTGGGCGCCCGCCACATGGTCCCCATGCACTGGGGGGCCTTCGACCTCACCGATGAGCCCGCGGACCGCGCACCCCATGTCCTGAAGGAAGCTGGAGCCGACCCGGAGCGGGTCCACGTCCTGGCCGTGGGAGGGCGCTGGCAGCCCTGAAACCCGTGCTAGAGTTGACTTCGTGAGGTCTTCCGCCCAGCCAGCTCCGCGGACCAGGCGAGAGGATCGCCGTGCGCCGGCCCGCCGTCCGGCCGCGGTCCCCAACCGTCCCGTCCAGCTCCCGCTCTTCGGCGAGGCCACACCCGCCCTCCCGGAGAGGCCCCGGCTGCTCCCCGGCCCGGACGCTCACCGGCTCCACCTGCTCCGGCGCCTCAACCGCTTCGCTGAAGGCCGCCTCAGCAACCTCAAGCTGACCGACAACCGCCGCACCATCCTGACCGTCCGGCCGGCCGACCGGGCCCGGCTGGAGCTGCGCATCCACCATTCCTTCCTGGAGGCTCCCGAGGAGGTCCTGCGCGCCGTCGCCGATTTCGTGGGCAGCAGGAAGGGGAGCGAGCGCGCCCGCGAAGCTCTCAACCTGATCCGGGAGCACTTCTCCCGCCACAAGAGCGCCGCGGACCGCGTGCGGCGGACGGTGCTGAGGTCCGAGGGCTGCGCGCTCGACCTGCGGGAGCTGGTGGACGACCTCAACCGCCGCTACTTCGAGGACCGCCTCGCCGTGGACGTCACCTGGGGACGGGCAGCCTGCGGCGCCTGCCGGCGCGGGCGGGGGTCCAGCCTCCAGCTCGGCAGCTACTCGTACGAGGACAACCTGATCCGCGTGCACCGGGTGCTGGACGACCCCGGGGTGCCGCGCTACGTGGTCGAGGCCGTGGTCCACCACGAGCTGCTGCACGCGGACATGCCGCCCGAGATCCGCAACGGGCGCCGCTTCTTCCACACGCCCGAGTTCCGCCAGAGAGAGCGCCAGTTCCGTCTCCTCGGCCGCGCCAACGCCTGGATCCAGGATCACCTGCCCGAGCTGCTCCGCGCGAGGCGCGAAGCCCAGCGGCGGCTGCGCAAGCGGTAGAAACAATCTCCCTCCCTCGCTGACGCTGAAGGTCGAGCGGCAGGCTCCCAGGGTCGAGCGGATGCTGGAAGACCCCGCCCCAGCCCTCCCCCGCTACGCGGGAGAGGGGGCCAGAGGGTTGAGGTCCGAATCCCCCTCTCCCGGTCGGGCGGGCGTGCGATGGGAGAGGGGGCCAGGGGGTGAGGGGCTAGGGCTTGAAAGGCAAAGCCGGCCCCAGCTTGCGCGCGATGCGGTCCTGGATCCAGTGCGGGTCCCACCACTCGACCGGGGTCACGGCCAGCCCCTGGAGCAGCATGGTGAAGTGCAGGTGGTCGCCGCCGGCCAGGCCGGTCTGGCCCGAGCGGCCCAGCTCGTGGCCGCGCTCGACCATCTGCCCCTCCTGCACTCCGATCGACGACAGGTGCCCGTAGAGGCTCTGCAGCCCGTAGCCGTGGTCAATCACCACCGCGTTGCCGTAGATTCCGAAATACCTCGCCAGCACCACCTTGCCCCGGTTCGAGGCGCGGATGGCGTCGCGCTCCACCGAGGCCATGTCGAAGCCCAGATGGTCCTGCTGGTCCACCGGCTTGCCGTTGTACATGTAGGTCCGGCGGTCCGCGAAGGCGGCCGTGATGGCCGCGTTCATCATGGGGAGGAACGGCTGGGTCCAGAGGAACTTCTGCTCCGACTTCGCCCCCATCTCCTTGAGCTGCCGGGCGTTGATCTTGCGC
>DASUNJ010000227.1:0-2154 GCA_036277235.1 Thermoanaerobaculia bacterium
ACTTTTCGGGTTTTCGTGGGCCCCCGCACGGTCGAGGAAAGTGGCTGGCGATTGAAGAAGGCCGCGGGCCTGGTAAAGTTGCTCGCCCTCGCCCCGGATCACCGCTTGCACCGCGAGCAGTTCACGGAAGCCCTGTGGCCCGGCCAGGGTAGGCGGATGGCTTCCAACAGTTTCCGGCAGACCCTCTACATCGCGCGCAGGACGCTGGACCCTGACGCCGCCGTTGCTTCCCGCTTGCTGGACTACCGGGAAGAACACGTAACGCTCTGTCCGCACCATCCGCTTCGGGTCGACGTCGAGGCCTTCCAAGAGGCGGCTTCGACGGCCCGCAAGGAAAAGGAGCCCGCCGCCTACCGGGCGGCAATCGACCTGTACGCCGGCGACCTCCTGCCCGCCGACCGCTACGAGGAATGGGCGGAGGAGCGGCGCAGCGAACTGCGGAGAACTTTCCTCTCGCTGCTGGTCGAACTGGCCAGTCTTTGCGAAGGGCGCGGTGAGTACGAAGCGGCCGTCGAAGCCCTGGCGAGGACGGTTGCAAACGAGCCGGCGCACGAACGGGCACACTTAGGCCTGATGCGCCTGTACGCGCGCTCTGGGAGGCAGGCGGAGTCTCTGAGGCAGTACGAGCGGCTTGAGGAGATCCTGACCCGGGTGCTCGGAACCCATCCCGGAACGGAGACTCGGCGGCTCCGCGACGATATCGCGGCCGGACGTTTCCCGCCGGATGGAGCGGGCGATCCGGCGGTAGAGAACGGTCCAGAGAAGACGGCGTGGACCCCTCGCAACCACAACCTGCCCGCCGCCCGCACGAGCTTCGTGGGCCGGAGGCACGAGATGCTGGAGGTAAAGCGCGCCCTGGCCATGGCGCGCCTCCTGACCCTGACGGGAGCTGGCGGCTCGGGCAAGACGCGGCTGGCGCTCGAGGTGGGCAAGGATCTCCTCGGAGCCTACCCGGACGGGGTGTGGCTGGTGGAGTTGGCTGGTCTCTCGGAAGGGACGCTGGTGTCGGCGGCCGTGGCCGGGGTACTGGGCGTCCAGGAACGGGTCGGCCAGCCGCTCACCGATACCATCGGCGAGGTTCTGCGAGGGAAGCGCATGCTGCTGGTGCTCGACAACTGCGAGCACCTCGTGGAGGAGACGGCACGCCTGGTGGACACGCTGCTCGACTCGTGCCAGGAGCTCCGGATACTCGCCACCAGCCGGGAAGCCCTGGGCGTGGCCGGCGAAATACGATGGACGGTGCCGGCCCTCTCCGTACCCGTCCCCGGGTCCCCCTCGGCGGTGGAGGATCTGGAAGGGTACGAGTCTGCGCGGCTGTTCGCGGAGCGGGCCTCCGAGAGGCGCCCGGGCTTCGCTCTCCATTCCGGCAACGCGGTGGCCGTGGCCGAAATCTGCCGGAAGCTGGACGGTATACCGCTGGCCATGGAGCTGTCCGCGGCAAGGACGGGCGCGCTGGCCGTCGAGGAGATCTCAGGGAGGCTCACAGACTCGCTCGAGCTGCTCACGGACGGCGGCCGTACGCGGTCTCCGAGGCAACGGACGCTAAGGGGAGCCCTCGACTGGAGCTACGAGCTACTGGACGAAGAGGAGAGAAAGCTGTTCCGGTGGCTCTCGGTGTTCGCGGGAGGTTGGACGCTGGCGGCGGCCGAGGTCGTGGGGGCCGGGAACGGCCCGGAGGAAAGCCGCATCATCGAATTGCTCTCGCAGTTCGTGGACAAGTCGCTCGTAAGGATAGAGCTGACCGGCGAAGCCTTGCGGTACGGGTTTCTGGAGCCCGTCCGACAGTACGCGCGAGAAAAGTTGGGGCAGAGCGGAGAGGCCGAGGCCGTTCGTCGCAAGCATGCCGCATTCTTCCTGGCACTGGCCGAAGAAGCCGAGCCGAGGTTGCGGGGGCCCAGGACAGGGAGTGGCTCGAACGCCTGGAGACAGAGCACGACAACATGAGGGCTGCTCTCTCCTGGTGCTGGAGAGAGGAGAACTCGAGCTGGGCCTAATGCTTGCTGGAGCTCTGGGGATGTTCTGGTACGCACACGGACACCTCGGTGAGGGGAGGAGGTGGCTGGAGGAAACGCTGGTAAAGGACACGCGAGCATCGTTGGAAGCGAGAATTAGTGCCCTGGAGGCGCTGTTCTGGTTGGCCGTCGAACAGTGGGA
>DASUNJ010000228.1:0-16392 GCA_036277235.1 Thermoanaerobaculia bacterium
GCCGGCACTTCGCGGCCGCCGCACGCGCCTTCGGGCTCGGTCCGGGCGACCGCGTCCTGCAGTTCGCCTCGCTCAATTTCGACGTCTCGCTGGAGCAGATCTTCGGCGCCCTCGGCAGCGGCGCCACCCTGGTGCTGCGCGGCGGCGAGAGTTGGAGTCCGCGGGAGATCACGCGCAAGGTTCACAACTTCGGGCTGACGGTGGTCAACTTGCCCACCGCGCTGTGGCACCAATGGGCCGCTGAACGGCAGGGCCGTCCCCGCGACGAGGTGGGGGAGCAGCTCCGCCTCGTCATTGCGGGCGGCGACGCCATCTCGCCGGAGGCAGTCCGTTCCTGGCAGAGGTCGCCCCTCGGCGGGGTCCGGCTGCTCAACGCCTACGGCCCCACCGAGGCGGTGATCACGTCGACCCTGTACGACGCCGGTGCCGCCGGTGCGCTCCGGCCCGAGCGCATCCCCATTGGCCTCCCAGTCGGCGGGCGCAACGCCCAGGTGACAGACCCTCTCCTGGGCGCCGACCTGCCGGTGCTGATTCCGGGAGAGCTGGTGATCGGTTCCGGTCTGCTCGCCCGCGGCTATCTGAACCGCCCCGATCTGACAGCCGAGAGGTTCGTCCCGGATCCGCAGGCAGAGCAGCCGGGCTCACGGCGATATCGGACCGGCGACCTGGCGCGCCGGCGCGCCGATGGCCATCTGGAGTTCCTCGGCCGCGCCGACCAGCAGGTGAAAGTCCGCGGCTTCCGGATCGAGCTGGGCGATGTCGAATCGGCCCTGGCCTCGCACCCGGCGATCTCTGAGGCCGTAGTGGTGATCCGCCACGACGGCTCCGGCGACAAGGCGCTCGCCGCCTATGTGGTGCCGCGCAACGGCGGGGTACCCCCGTCCCATGAGCTGCGCGCCTTCGTGGAAGGCAAGCTGCCGCAGTACATGGTTCCGTCGAGCTTCCAGGTCCTGGAGCGGCTGCCGCTGACCCCCAACGGCAAGGTGGACCGGCGCGCCCTGCCTGCACGCGAGGAAGTGGCCGGCGGGGATGAGGAGAGCGCTCCGCCCCGGAACGACCTGGAGGAGAGGCTGGCCGGCATCTGGATGCAGGTGCTCAGACGGGAGGGGGTGGGCATCCACGACGACTTCTTCGAGCTTGGAGGCCACTCCTTGTTGGGCACCCAGCTCGTGTCGCGGGTCAACGACGCTTTCGGGACCGACCTGCCGCTGGCTGCCCTGTTCGCGGCTCCCAGCATCGCCGGGCTGGCCGAACGCGTCGCCGCGGAGCGGCCTGCGGCAGCGGCGCAGGCGACCCTCATCATCCCCGCGCCGCGGAGCGGGCCACTGCCGCTGTCGTTCGCCCAGCAGCGGCTCTGGTTCCTGGACCAGATGGAGCCGGGCAGCCCGGCTTACAGCGTGCCTTCGGCGATCCGGCTCACCGGCGCCCTGGACACTGGAGCTCTGGAACGCGCCTTCGACGAACTCACCCGCCGTCACGAGTCGCTGCGCACCTCGTTTCAAGCCGTAGACGGCATGCCGATTCAGGTGATCTCCGGGGCGCCGGCCGCCTTCGAGCTCGGACGGGCCGACCTGTCCTCTCTGACCGAGGAGGATCGCGAGCAGGAGGTCCGGCGCCTGGCGGCTCCGCGTTCCCAGGCTCCTTTCGACCTTGCACGCGGCCCGCTGATCCGTGCCGACCTGCTCACCCTCGGCCCGGAGGAGCACGTCGTCCTGGTGACCATCCACCACATCGTCTGCGATGACTGGTCGGTGGGAGTGATCCTGCGCGAGCTGGCGACGATTTATGACGCCTTCTCTGCCGGCCAGGCCAGCCCGCTCCCCGAACCCCGACTTCAATACGCCGACTTCTCGTGCTGGCAGCGCGAGCGGCTGCAAGGGGAAGTGCTCGAAGAGCTGCTCTCCTTCTGGCGGCGCCAGCTCGAGGGAGCGCCACCGGTCCTGGAGCTCCCGGCCGACTTCCCGCGGCCGCGGATCCAGACCTCGCGCGGCGCGGTGCTCTCGGGGGTGCTCCCGCGCGACCTCACGGACGAGTTGAAGGCCCTGAGCCGGCGCGAGGGCGTGACCCTCTACATGACCCTCCTCGCGGGCTTCCAGGCGCTCCTGCACGCCTGCACGGGCCGGCTCGACATGGTCGTCGGCACCTCGATCGCCAATCGCAACCGCGTCGAAGTCGAAGGGATGATCGGCTTCTTCGTCAACATGCTGGTCCTGCGCACGCAGCTCGGCGGGAACCCTACTCTGTTCGAGCTGGTCGGCCGCGCTCGGGACGTGGCCTTGGCGGCCTATGCGCATCAGGACCTCCCCTTCGACCGGCTCGTCGAAGAGCTGCAGGTCGGGCGCGACCCGGGCCGCAATCCGCTGTTCCAGGTGGCGTTCACCTTCGAGAACACGCCGAACAAGAGCGTCGCCCTCCCTGGGCTGACCCTGACCGCGCTCGATGTCGGGGTCGATACCTCGCTCTTCGACATCGCCCTGGTCATGGAGGAGAGAGACGGTGAGATGAGCGCCTCGTTCCGCTACATGACCGACCTGTTCCGGAGCACGACGGTCGAAGCCATGCTGGCCGACCTCGAGCTGGTCCTGCGCCGCCTGGTGGCACAGCCCGGGACGCGGCTGCAGGAGGTAACTGCGGAGGTGGCCGAGAGACAGCGCGGGCGGAAGCTGAAAGAGCAGAGGTTGTTGGAGGACGCTAGCCTGGCGAAGCTGCAGCAGGTCCGCCGCAGATCGGCCGGAGCCTGAGCCAAACGGAGGACGACATGACAGACACACCGATCGAAAGCCTCAGCCGGCTGCCCGGGATGCGCCGCAAGGCGATCAGCATGTCGCAGGAGAGCCTCGTCCGGATCGAGCCCCTGGCACCGGGGCGGAAGCTGCCGATGGTGGTGCATCCGGCCGTGGATGGTCTGGACCTGGCGGGCTGGGCCAAGGGCCACCAGGACCTCGTCGAGTCCGAGCTGAGGCGCCACGGCGGGCTCCTGTTCCGCGGCTTCGGGCTGCGCTCGACCGAAGAGATGGAGAAGGTCATCCGGGCGCTCTACGGCGAGTTGCTCCAGTACACCGACCGGGTGCAGCCCAGAACTCAGGTGAGCAACCAGATCTACAGCTCGACTGAATACCCGCCAGACCAGACCATCGAGCTTCACAACGAGAGCTCCTATGCGTATACGTGGGCGCTGAGGATCTTCTTCTTCTGCATCACGCCCTCTCCGTTCGGCGGCGCGACCCCGCTGGCCGACGGTCGCGGGGTCTTCGCCCGTATGGATCCAGCAGTGCGGCAGCGCCTGCTAGAGAAAAAGGTGATGTACATCCGCAACTTCGGCGACGGCCTGGGCATCACCTGGCAGACGGCCTTCCAGACCGACGACCGGGCGCGCATGGAGGAGTTCTGCCGTACCAGGGGCATCGAGCTCGAATGGCGGGACCGCAACCGCCTGCGAACGCGCTCGGTCCGGCCGGTCGCTCTGCCCCATCCGCGAACCGGCGAATGGTCCTGGTTCAACGCCCTGATCTCCTCCCACTCCTCGACTCTCGACCCGGCCGTACGCCAGGCTCTGCTGACAGAGTACGCCGAGGACGAGCTCCCCAAAAACGTCTTCTATGGCGACGGCTCGCCCCTAGAGCCAGAGACGCTGGCGGAGATCCGCAGGGCATCCCGGGAGGAAACCGTCGCCTTCCCCTGGCAGGAAGGCGACCTGCTGCTTCTCGACAACATGCTGGTGGCCCACGGGCGCGCCCCCTACCAGGGCCCCCGCAAGGTTGTGGTCGGAATGGCCGAGCCCGTGAGCCTCGGAAACTTCTCTCTGTGAGCCCAGGAGGATTTTGAGTGTGATCGGGTGTCAGGCATGATCATGATGCAGCCATCGACTGACGGATTCCGGCTGTCGCCGCAGCAGCGGCGTCTGTGGCTGGTGCAGCAGGCCGACCCCAGTCCTGCATACACGGCCCGCCTCGCAATTTGCATCGCGGGCGATCTCGAGACGAGCGTGCTCGAGGCGGCTCTGCGCAGCCTGGTGGCGCGTCACGAGATCCTGCGCACCGATTTCCATTGCATGCCTGGGGTGAGGATCCCGGTGCAGGTGATCGGCATCGGAGATTTCCAGATCGAGGAGGCCGACCTCGGGCAGGCCTCAGCGGAGCAGCGTGAGGAGTTGCTGGCGGCATGGCCGGACGAGGTCCGGGCGTTCCGTGCCCGTCTGGTCCGGCTGGGCGCGGGAGAGGGGATGCTCCAGGTCTGTATCCCCGGCCTCTGTTCGGACGCCGCCGGCCTCGCCAGCCTTTTTGCCGAGATCGTCCGCGGCTATGAGACCCGCCTCGGGGGGGAGGAGCCCGGCGGCGAGCCGCTGCAATACGCCGATCTGGCGGAGTGGCAGAACGACCTGCTGGAATCGGGTGAGACGGAGCTCGGCCGCGAGCACTGGAGGCGCGTGTGGCGGGAGCCGCAGACACCGGGAGCGCCATCGCCATCCGGGGCGAAGTCTGGATTCCAGCCGTGCGCCATGTCGGTGGACCTCGGCCTGGGAGCTGCGGCGCGGGTCGGGGAGCTGGCGGAACGGCTGAACGCCTCTCCCCGCGAGCTCCTGCTGACATGCTGGCAGGCTCTCCTGTGGCGTCTCCAAGGCGGCGGCGAGACAGTGGTCGGCGTAGCTTTCGACGGCCGCCGGCACGAGGTGCTCGCGGGATCTCTGGGCCTGCTCACCCGCATCCTGCCCGTGCGCTTCGAGCCACACCCGGGCTCCCCCTTCGCCACCGCGCTCGCGGGGGTGGCCGAAGCCTGTGCGGAAGCGTCACAGTGGCAGGAGTACTTTGATTTCGCCATGCTCCCCCATCAGTTCGACTGGATGGAGATCCCGAAGCCGCGGGTAGCCGGCGGCGTGACTTTTTCGGTCCTGCACCAGCATGCCGATGTCGACCGCTTTGAGATCCAGCTCTCCTGCTCGACGACGCGAGGCTGCCTGGGGGCGGAGCTGCGATACGACGGGCTGCGGATTCCAGCGCGGGTGGCCGAGCTGCTCTCGGAGCGCTTTGCCGCGCTGCTCGGCAGCGTGCTCGCGACTCCGCAGGCGCCCTTGGAGGAGCTGGAGATCCTGGGCCGGTCCGAGCGCCGCCTCCTGGAGGCGATCAACGAGTCCCGGGCGGACTGGCCGCTCGCGGGCGGCGCCCACCGGCTGTTCGAGGAGCAGGCGGACCGCTGTCCGGAGGCGCCGGCCGTGGTGGGCGAGGGTCGCGTCCTGAGCTATGGCGAACTCGACGAGGAGGCCAACCGCCTTGCCCGCTACCTGCGGCGCCTCGGAGTCGGTCCCGAGGTGCTGGTGGGGGTCTGCGCAGAGCGCTCTCCGCAGATGGTGGCCGGCCTGCTGGCCGTGCTCAAGGCGGGAGGCGTCTTCGTGCCGCTGGATCCCTCCTACCCCCGTGAGCGGCTGGCCTGGATGCTGGCCGACTCGGCCGCGCCCGTGCTGCTGACCCATTCGCAGGTCGTCCCGGCGCTGCCAACCCACGGCGCGCGAGTGGTCCTGCTCGACGCCGATGCGGCGCCGTGGAAGGGCGAGAGCCCGGAGCGCCTGCCGGATGTCGCCGACCCCGCTCATCCGGCGTATGTGATCTACACCTCCGGCTCCACCGGAAAGCCCAAGGGCGTGGTGGTTCTCCACCACGGGTTGCGCAACCACCTGCACTGGGTGCAGTCGGTCTACGGGCTGACCTCGGAGGATCGAATACTGCAGAAGACGCCTCTCAGCTTCGACGTAGCGGTCCGCGAAATCTTTTGGCCGCTGTCGGCCGGGGCTTGCCTGATCCTGGCCCGGCCCGGCGGCCATCAGGACGTAGCCTACCTGGCCGGACTGGTGGCCGAGCATGGAATCACGGTGCTCAACTTCGTGCCTTCGCTGCTGCAGGCCTTTCTGGAGGAGCCGGGTGCCTCCTCCTGCGGTTCGCTGCGGCGCATCGTGTCCGGGGGCGAGGCGCTCCTGCCAGAGCTGGCGCGGCGCTGCCTGGAGCGCCTTCCGGTCCGGCTCCACAACCAATACGGCCCGACGGAGACCACCATCACGGCGACCTGGTGGACGGTCGAGGAACCGGGCTCGCAGACGGTGCCCATCGGCCGCCCGGTGGCCAACGCCCGCCTGTACGTCCTGGACCGCGCCATGGGCCTGGTGCCGCTGGACCTGGAGGGCGAGCTCTTCGTGGGCGGTGCCGGCCTGGCACGGGGCTACCTCGGGAGGCCCGACCTCACGGCGGAGCGCTTCGTGCCCGACCCGTTCTCCGGCGAGCCCGGCGGCAGGCTCTACCGGACCGGCGACCTGGTCCGGCTCGGTACCGACGGCGCCCTGCGGTTCCTGGGTCGGATCGACGATCAGGTGAAGGTGCGCGGCTTTCGGGTTGAGCTCGGGGAGATCGAGTCCGTGCTCGCCGCTCATCCTGCCGTACAGCGGGCGGTGGTGGTGGCCCCGAGGGACGAGTCCGGTCGGTCGCGGCTGGTGGCCTACGTGGTGGACGGCCCGAGCCCGGCCCCGGCCGAGGAACTGCGGCGCTTCCTCCAGGAGATGCTGCCCGAGCACATGGTGCCTTCGGCCTGGGTGCGGCTCGACAGTCTACCTCTGACCCCCAGCGGCAAGGTCAACCGTCGGGCGCTGCCCGCCCCTGAGGAGGCGGTAGCGCCCGGCGAGCCGGCCGGCGAGTTGCTGGGGCCGGTGCAGGAGATGCTGGCCGGAATCTGGGCCCATCTGCTTGGTCCGGCCCGCATCGGCTCCCTGGACGACTTCTTCGCCCTGGGCGGGCACTCGCTCCTGGCGACGCAGCTCATCTCGCGCGTGCGCGATGCCTTCCACGTCGAGATGCCGCTGCGCACGATCTTTGAGGCGCCCCGGCTGGCCGACCTGGCCGGCCGGATCGAGGCGGGAATGAGAGCCGGGCTCGAAGCCCAGCTCCCGCCGCTGGTCCGGGTCTCCCGGGACGGCATCGCGCTGCCGCTTTCGTCTGCCCAGCGACGGCTCTGGTTTCTGCACCAGCTCGAGCCCGGCAGCCCGGCCTACAACATCCCTGCCGCCGTCCGGCTGTACGGCCACCTCGACGTGCCGGTTCTGCGGGCGGCCCTCGGCGAGATCGTCCGCCGGCACGAGATCCTGCGCACGACGTTTCCCTCCTTCGGGGGACAGCCCTCCCAGCTTGTGCATCCTCCGGGCGCAATCTCGCTGCCGGTCATCGACCTGCGTCCGCTCGCGGCCGCGCAGAAGCAGGCGCAGGAGCTCGTGGATACGGAGGTGCGCCGCCCCTTCGATCTGGCCGGCGGGCCCCTGTGGCGGGCCCACGTCTTCCTTGTCGGGGACGAGGAGAGCGTCTTGCTGATGACGCTCCATCACGTTGTCACCGACGGCTGGTCGAGCGGCATTCTGGTGCGCGAGATGGTGGCTCTCTACACCGCATTCTCGTCAGGCGCGGCGTCGCCGTTGCCCGAGCTGCCGGTCCAGTATGCCGACTATGCCGTCTGGCAGCGCGCTTGGCTGCAGGGCGAGACGCTCGGGCGGGAGCTAGCCTATTGGAGGTCCCAGCTCGCGGACATCCCCACCAGCTTGGAGCTGCCCACCGACCGGCCACGTCCGGCTGTCTGGAGCTACCGCGGCTCGACGCGCCCCCTGGCCCTGGATTCCATGCTATCGGAGCGGGTCGAGGCGCTGTGCCGGCGCTGCGGTGTAACCCTGTTCATGACTCTTCTCGCCGCTTTCCAGACACTGCTGCACCGCTACACGGGGCAGGTGCGGGTCCCGGTAGGCAGCCCGATTGCCGGCCGCGACCGCAGCGAGATCGAGGGACTGATCGGGTTCTTCATCAATACCCTGGTCGTCAACGCCGATCTTGCGGAAGACCCCGGCTTCTCCTCGCTGCTGCACCGCGTGAGGGAGGTGGCGCTGGCGGCGCACGCCCATCAGAGTCTGCCGTTCGAGCGCTTGGTCGACGAGCTCCGGCCGGAGCGGAACCTGAGCCACACGCCTCTGTTCCAGGTCGTGCTGGTTGTGCAGAACACCCCGCAGGAGACGTTCGCGCTGCCCGGACTGAGGATGTCGCTCCTGCCGGTAGACACCCGCACGGCCAAGTTCGACCTGACGCTGGTGATGGGCCGCGGAGACAAGGGGCTGGCGGGCTATGCCGAGTACAACTCCGATCTGTTCGACACGGCGACAGTGGACCGCCTGCTCGGCCATCTCGCATGCCTGCTGTCGGCTGCGGTCAACGATCCGGAGACCGCCCTCTCCGAGCTGCCCCTGCTCACCGAAGCCGAGCGGCATCAGGTGCTGCGCTCCTGGAACGGAGAGGCTGCGGCGATTGCGGCTCCCGTCGGGACGATCCACGCCCGGTTCGAGGCACAGGCAGCCCGGCAGCCGCACGCCACGGCAGCCATCTATGAGGGCGAGCGCATCACTTACGCCGAGCTCGACGTCTGGGCGAACCGGATTGCCCGCCGGCTCCTGGCGCTCGGTGTGGGGCCGGAGATCCCGGTCGGGGTCTGCCTCGAGCCCTCGCCAGGGGTGCTCGCGGCACTTCTGGGCGTCCTCAAATCCGGCGGCGCCTATGTCCCGCTCGATCCGGCCTATCCCCGGGAACGGATCGCCTTCACCCTGGAGGACGCCGGGATCTCCGTCGTGGTGACAGAGGAGCGGCTCGTGCCGTCGCTGCCGGACAGCGGCGTCAGCCTCCTTCGGCTCGAAGCCGACCGCCGTGAGATCGAACGGGAGTCGAGCGAGAGCCCCGGCGCACTGGCGCTGAGCAGCGGCAATCTTGCCTACGTGATCTACACCTCGGGCTCGACCGGCCGACCGAAGGGCGTACAGGTGACGCACGGCAACGTCCTCCGCCTCCTGGATGCGACGGAGCCCTGGTTCGGTTTCGGTCTGAATGATGTCTGGACGCTCTTCCACTCCTTCGCCTTCGACTTTTCGGTCTGGGAAATGTGGGGGGCGCTCTTGTACGGGGGCAGCATCGTTGTCGTGCCACGGGCGATGACCCGCTCGCCTGAGGACGTCTACCGGCTGCTCGTGCGGCACGGTGTGACCGTGCTGAACCAGACCCCGTCCGCGTTCCGGCAGTTGATCCGCGCCGAGCAGGAGGCGGGACTGTCGAGTGTGCCGCCGCTACGCTGGATCGTGTTCGGCGGTGAGGCCCTGGAGTTGCAGAGCCTCCGCCCCTGGATCGAGCGCCATGGCGATGCAGCTCCAGGCCTCGTCAATATGTACGGCATCACCGAGACCACCGTGCACGTCACCTACAGGCCGGTCCGCCAAGCCGACCTGGACGAGGGAGCGGGCAGCGTCATCGGCGTGCCGATCCCCGACCTCTCCGTCTATGTGCTCGACGCACGGCAGCAGCCGTTGCCGATCGGAGTCCCCGGCGAGATCTGCGTCGGCGGCGCCGGTGTCTCCCGCGGCTACCTGGGCCGGCCCGGGCTCACCGCCGAACGCTTCGTGCCGGACCCGTTCGGGACGCTCCTGGGATCGCGTCTCTACCGCAGCGGCGATCTCGGCAGGCTCCTGCAGAACGGAGACCTGGAATACCTGGGGCGGATCGATGACCAGGTCAAGATCCGTGGCTTCCGCATCGAGCTCGGGGAGATCGAGGCCGCGCTGACGGCACACCCTGCCCTGCGCGAGACGGTAGTCGTCGCGCGCCCCGACGCCGCCGGCGAGCGGCGGCTGGTGGCATATGTCGTGCCTCAAGGCAGCTCCCCCGCCGTAGAGGACCTGCGCTCCTGGCTGCACCATACCCTGCCTGAGTACATGGTGCCGGCAGCGTTCGTCGTCCTGCCGATGCTGCCTCTGACGCCCAACGGCAAGATCGATCGCCGGGCGCTCCCCGAGCCTGAGAGGACAAGGAGTGGGCTCATCACAGGGTACATGGCGCCCCGCACGCCCGCCCAGGAGGTCCTCGTAGGAGTGTGGAGCCAGGTTCTGGGGATCGGCGAGATCGGCATCCGAGACAACTTCTTCGCTCTGGGAGGCGACTCGATCCGCAGCATCCAGGTCGTGGCACTCACCCGTGAACGGGGGCTGCCCCTGAACCTGCCGCAGCTTTTCCAGTTTCAAACGATCGCCGAGTTGGCCGCTGCGGTCGAGGATGGTGAGGTGGAGACTCTGCCCTCGACCTCTCCCTTCGAGTTGATTTCGGAAGCGGACGGGCGCCTCTTGCCGGAGAGGCTGGAGGATGCCTATCCCCTGGCCCTGCTCCAGGCGGGAATGCTTTACCACATGGACCTGGCGCCCGAGGAGGCGCCGTACCACAACGTGGATAGCTGGTGGATCCGGGCCCCCTTCTCAGCCGATGCATTTCAAGAGGCCGTGGACCGCGTGGTCGCGCGCCACCCAATGCTCCGGACCTCATTCGACATGACGGGCTTCAGCGAGCCCCTCCAGCTCGTCCATCGCGAGGCGTCCATGCCGGTCCTGGTGGGAGACCTGCGAGGGCTGACCCGCGAGGAGCAGGAGAGGTTCGTCGATGGGCTGGTCCGGGCCGAGAAGCGGCGCCTTTTCGACTTCGCCCGACCGCCGCAGCTCCGCTTCTTTCTCCACCGGCGCACCGAAGACACGTTCCAGTTCACACTCACCGAGAACCATGCCATTTTCGACGGCTGGAGCGTCCATGCGACCCTGGGGGAGATCTTCTCCCATTACTTCGCCCTCCTCGACGCAGCTCCGCTGCCGGCCGAGCCACCCCTCGCGCTCACCTATCGCGACTTCATCGCCATGGAGCGGCAGACGCTGGAGTCCGAGCAAGCGCAGAGGTACTGGGATGCGAAGCTTCGCGACAGCTCCTTCATCGAGCTGCCCGCCCGGTCCAGACCGCGGACGGAAGGCGGACATCGGTTCCGGGTCGAGCCGGTGGCGATCACCGATGAAATGTTCAGCAAGCTCAAGGAGCTCGCGCGGGAGGCGGCGGTGCCGCTCAAGAGCGTTCTGCTCGCCATGCACCTCAAGGTGATGAGCTTGGTGAGCGGGCAGAATGATGTCGTGACCGGCGTGGTCACGAACGGCCGTCCCGAGCGTCTGGAGGGGGAGCAGCTCCGCGGCCTGTTCCTCAACATGGTCCCGCTTCGCGTGGACCTGGGCGGAGGAAGCTGGGTGGATCTGGTGCGCCGCACCTTTGCGGCCGAACGGGAGATGCTGCCGTTCCGCCGCTACCCCTATGCCGCGCTCCAGCGCCGCTGGGGCCGTGCCGCGCTGGTCGACGTGGTCTTCAACTACATCCACTTCCACGTCGTCGCCGACCTGTTGCGGTCAGGGCGAATCGAAGTGCTGGATTTCAAGAAGGCCGAGGGCTCGAACTTCAAGCTGCACGTCGTCTTCGCGCAGCACATGACCGGGTCAGGGCTGCGGCTCTCCGTCGAGTACGACACCTGGGCCGTCGACGAGGAGCTGGCGCGGCGGATTGCGGACTTCTACCGGCGCGTGCTCGCGGCGATCACCTTCGAGCCGGCGCGGCGGCACGACGCCGAGCCCTTGCTCGATTCCGCTGAGCTCCAGCGGCTGATGGTGGAGTGGAACGACACCCACGCACGGACGGATCCGCGCGGCTTGTGTGAGCTTTTCGAGGAGCAGGCGGCCCGCTCCCCCGATGCGGTGGCAGTCTCCTCGGCAGGAGGGGCATTGAGCTATGGCGAGCTGAACCGGCGCGCCAACCGGCTCTCCCGCGCCCTGGCTGTGCGCGGCGTCGGGCCGGAATCGGTGGTGCCGCTGCTGTTCGAGCGGGGGCCGGATCTGCTCGCGGCCATGCTCGCGGTCTTCAAGGCGGGAGGGGCCTACCTGCCGCTCGACCCATCCCATCCGCCGGTTCGCCAGGCGCAGACGCTACAACAGAGCGGCGCAGTGCTCGTCCTGGCCGGACGGAACACGCGGTCATCCCTGGAAAGCGCGATTTCCGGCTGCAGCGGCGCTGCCCCTCGAGGGCTGGTCTTCGAGGAGCTCCTGGCGGAGGAGCAGAGGGAGGACAACTCGGCCTCTCCGCGTCGCCCACACAGTCTCTCCTACGTGATCTACACGTCGGGCTCCACCGGCGTGCCGAAGGGCGCGATGGTGGTGGACCGCGGCATGGTCAACCACCTCCATGCCAAGATCCGCGATCTCGGCCTGAGCGACGGAGACGTGGTCGCGCAGACGGCGTCCCAGTGCTTCGACATCTCGGTCTGGCAATTCCTGGCACCGCTGGTGGTCGGTGGACGTGTCCATGTGGTGGAGGACGGGGCCGCGCACGATCCTCTGGCCCTGGTGCGGTCGGTGGCGGCGGACGGGATCACGGTGCTCGAAACGGTGCCGTCGCTGCTGCGCCTGATGCTGGACGAGACGGGAGAGGCCGCGGCGTCTCTCGGCAGCCTGCGATGGATGATCTCCACAGGCGAGGCCCTGCCGCCACGGCTATGCCTCGACTGGCTGCAGCGCTTCCCTGGAACTCCGCTGCTCAACGCCTACGGCCCGACGGAGTGCTCCGACGACGTCACCCACTGCGCGCTGCACCGCGTCCGGACCTGCGAGCCCGAGAGCGTCCCGGTCGGCCATCCGATCCTCAACACCCGCATCTACCTCCTCGATGCCGGGCTGCAGCCGGTTCCGGTGGGGGTGACTGGGGAGATCTGGGTAGGTGGGGACGGAGTGGGACGCGGATACTTGCACGACCCGCTGCGGACCGCCGATGTCTTTCTGCCGGACCCGTTCGGCGGCGAAGCTGGCGCGCGCCTGTACCGGACGGGAGATCTCGGGCGGCATCTTCCGGACGGGGAGATCGAGTTCCTGGGCCGCATCGACCATCAGGTCAAGATCCGCGGCTTTCGTATCGAGATCGGCGAGATCGAAGCGGTTCTGGGGACACATCCTGCGGTGGCGCAGGCGGTGGTGCTCGCGCGGGAGGACGCTCCTGGCGACAAGAGGATCGCCGCTTACGTGGTGCCGCACTCCGGCGAGGCTCCGGGAGCTGGCGAGATCCAGGCATTCCTGCGTGAGCGGCTGCCCGCCCACATGGTTCCCGCCGCAGTGGTCCTGCTTCCGGAGCTGCCGCTGACCGCCAACGGCAAAATCGACCGCAAGTCGCTCCCGGTGCCAGAGCTTGAGGCGAAAGCGCTCTCGCATCTGGCGCCGCAGCGCTCGCCCATGGAAGACTTGGTGGCGGCGGTCTTCTGCGAGGTCCTGCGGCTTGATCGGACCTCTCCCGAGGACGACTTCTTCGCCCTGGGCGGGCATTCGCTCACGGCAACCCGAGTCGTGTCGCGCGTGCGGCGATCCCTCGGCGCCGAGGTGCCGCTGCGCCTACTGTTCGATGCACCGACGGTGTCCGGCTTCGCCAGTCGGCTCGAGGCGGAGCTGCGCGGTGGCTCGCAACGGCAGGCGCCGCGAATCGAGGCGTTGCCGCGCGCAGGCGGGCTTCCGCTCTCCTTCGCACAGCAACGCCTCTGGATCCTGGCACAGCTCGAGCCGGACAACTCGGCGTACAACATGCCCAAGGCAGTGTTGCTGAGTGGTCGTCTTAACGTTGCGGCCCTGACCGGCGCTCTAACGGAGTTGGTGCGGCGCCATGAGGTGCTGCGCACGACGTTCCACTCCGACGACGAGGGGCGCGCGGTTCAGGTGATCGCCCTCCCTTCTCCATGGGCCATGCCGCTCGTGGATCTGACCGCGTTGCCGGCCGCCGCACGCGAGGGCGAGACGCAGCGCCTGGCGCGGCAGGAGGGCGCCCGAGCGTTCGATCTGGCTTGCGGCCCCCTGATGCGCGCAACGCTGGTCCAGCTCGATCCGGACGAGCACCTTGTGCTCTTTGCCCTGCATCACATCGTGAGCGACTTCTGGTCCATGGCCGTGCTGGTGAGGGAGGTCTCGGCGCTCTACGATTCGCTCTCCCGCGGACTGCCCTCTCCGCTGCCGCCGTTGCCCATCCAGTACGCCGACTTCGCGGCCTGGCAGCGAGCATGGATTCAAGGGGAGGTTCTCGAGGACGAGCTCTCGTACTGGCGTCAGCGCCTCGCGGCCCCGGCACCGCCGTTGTACCTCGGAGGTCGCGAGCGTCCGGAGAAGCCGACCTGGCGTGGAGCGCAGTGCTCGTTCCGGCTGCCGCAGAGCCTGTCGCAAAAGATCGCCGAGCTCGGCCGCCGCGAGGGAGTGACGCTGTTCATGACTCTGCTCGCTGGGCTCGAGATCCTGCTCTATCGCAGGACGGGCCAGACGGACTTGGTGGTGGGTACCGACATTGCCAACCGCAACCGGGCCGAAACCGAGAGCCTGATCGGCTTTTTTGTCAACCTGCTCGCATTGCGCGTGGATCTGTCTGGAGGCCCTCGCGTCCGCGACGTGATGGCGCGTGTGCGCGAGGTAGCCCTCGGGGCTTATGCCCATCAGGATCTGCCGTTCGATCAACTGGTGCGCGCCCTGCGCCCGGAGAGGACCCTCGCCCATTCACCGCTGTTCGACATCCTGTTCGTGCTTCAGAACGCTCCGGAGGAGAGCCTCGATCTCCCTGGCCTGGCTCTACGGCCCTATGAGATCGACCATGGGACATCGCGATTCGAGCTCTCGCTGTTCCTGGCCGAAACACCGGAGGGGATCGCCGGAAGCTGGGTCTACAAAAGCGACCTCTACGACAGCGGGACCATCGATCGTCTATCCACCCAGTACACGTCTCTGCTCGAGGCGATGGTCCGCGATCCGGACAGCTACATCGACGACCTCGAGCTCCAAACTGCTGCCGAGAAGAAGGAGGGAGCCCTCATGGAACCCGTCAACCACGAAAAGCCGAGCTTCAGAAAGCTCGCCAGGATCAAGCCTCGCGCGGTCAGTCTGCCGGAGGAGGGTCTCGTCCTTATGGGTCCCCTCGACGGCCGGGAGTTTCCCCTGGTCGTCGAGCCGAACGTGCCCGACATCGACCTCGCCGAATGGGCCGCCGGCAACCGGGAACTGATCGAGGACAAGTTGGCGAAGCACGGAGCCATCCTCTTCCGTGGCTTTCAGCTCCCCATGATCCGGGATTTTGAGAAGATCGCCTCCGCCATCTGCCCGGACCTCTACGGCGACTATGGCGATCTGCCGCGTGAGAAGCAGGGGGAGAGCGAAAAGATCTACGAATCGACACCTTACCCTCCGGACAAGACAATTCTGTTCCACAACGAGAGCTCCCACATGCACATGTGGCCGCTGCGGCAGTTCTTCTACTGTGCAACGGCTGCACAGGAGGGGGGCGAAACCCCGATTGTCGACTGCCGCCGGATTTATAAGTGCCTCGATCCCGAACTCGCCGAGAAATTTGAGACAAAAGGCCTGCTCTACGTGCGCAACTTCACCGGTGGTCTCGACGTAAGCTGGCAAGAGTTCTTCCACACCGACAACCGTACGCAGGTGGAGGCCTGGTGCCTGGAAGCGGGGATCGAGTGCGAGTGGCGGGAAGGAGACCGGCTGCGTACCCGCAAGGCGGCATTGGCGGTGGCGACCCACCCGAAGACGGGAGAGAAGGTCTTCTTCAATCAGCTCCAGCTTCACCATGTCGCTTGCCTGGAGCCCGAGGTGCGGGAATCGCTGCAGTCGCTCTTCTCCGAGGAGGACCTTCCCCGCAACGTCTGTTACGGCGACGGCACACCGATCGAAAACCCAGTCGTCGACCGGATCCTCGAGATCTATTGGAAGGAAAGTGCAAGGTTTCGCTGGCGAGAGGGCGATCTGCTCGCGCTCGACAACATGCTGGTGGCCCATGCGCGCAATCCCTTCCGGGGTCCCCGCAAGATCGCGGTTGCCATGGGCCGGATGTTGAAAAAAGAGGACCTTCCCGCTCCGGTTGGCGTGGGGTCCTTCTGATAGGACGCTACATGGGAGAACCCGCAGTGCAAGGCTTCCGTCTCTCTCCTCAGCAACGCCACCTCTGGTCGTTGCACCGCGAGGGTTCCATCTATGCCTCTCAAATCGTGGTCCTTCTGAACGGTGACCTCGATCAAAGGACTCTTCGCCGTGCTCTGGCATCGGTCGTGGCCCGCCATGAGGTCCTGCGCACCACCTTCCGCCGGCGTTCCGGGATCAAAGTGCCGCTGCAGATGATCGCGGAGGCTGCGAAGGCGATCTGGAACGAAGTCAAGCCAGGAGCCGGCGAGACCTTGTCCTCGCCGCAGCGTTTGCTGGAGGAACGCAGCCGACTCTCTCTCGAGGAGCCGGGGGGCTCGCTGCTGCGAGCCACCCTGGTCAACATGGACAGGGTGCGGCACGCTCTCATCCTCACGGTCCCCGCGCTGTGCGCCGACTCGCGCAGCCTTGGCAACCTCGTTGCCGAGATTGCCGAGGCCTACTCCCAGGAGGGAGCCGGCGGGAGCGAGGAGCCGGTCCAGTTCGTCCAGTTCTCGGAGTGGCAGCACGAGGTTCTTGAAGACCCTGAGGGTGCCGTGGCGCGG
>DASUNJ010000229.1:0-10030 GCA_036277235.1 Thermoanaerobaculia bacterium
GCGGAACGTCTGGTCCTTTCTAGCTGGCCGGCACACGGGGCTGATCCCCTACTTCCCGTTCGGCATGCTCGCCCTCGCTCTGCTGGCCCGGGACCGCTCGCGCTGGCTGCTTCTCGCCGCAATGGGCGCCGTCATCCTCCCTGGGCTGCTGCTCGATCCGCACCGCTGGCACGGAGGGCCCGAGGCGCTGGGCAATGCCCGCTTCGCCGTGCTCTACCCGGCGCTCCTCTTCCTCCCGGCGCGCCTCCCCGCACGCTGGAGCCTCATCCCACCCTATGCCGCCGCCGGGCTTTGGACGGTGGTCGCCGTGGCGGGCGCGATCGTCCCTCCTCCTCCCCATGCCGGGGAGATCCCGACCTTTCGCGCTCTGCCGCTGGAGCTGACCCTGCTCGGGGAGGGCGTGCAACTGCCGGGCTACGCAGTCCGCAACTGGGGCCAGGGGCTATGGATCGTGCCGCGGGCCGCGTTCTGGGTGGACGAGGGAAATCCGAACGGCGTCTGGGTGCGCGGCGCCTCGACCTCGGAGGTCGTGGTGGTCTCGCCGAAGCCGCTGAGGGAGGTCCGCTTCCTCGCTCACTCGTATGCCGAGGAGAATGAGATGGTCGCGGAGAGCGCCGCGGAGCGGGTGCTCGTCCGGTTCGACAGCGAGGGCAAGCGCAACGGCGCGCCGGTTGCCCTGGTGCTGGAGCCGGCAGCGACCGGCCTTGGTCTCCTCCCCACCGGAGATTGGGTCTACCGCTTCACCTTGACCGTGAGCGATGGCATCATCCCCGCGCGTCGCCTGGCTGGAAACCAGGACCCTCGCTTTTTGGGAGTCTTCCTCGACTTCAACGGAAATGGACCATGATGGAACCCGATCCTGAACCAGATCGCGTCGAAGATGTGCTCGAGCGCCTGCGCGCCGGAGTGCGCCAGCGGCAGGCCGAGGTCGCGACGATCTCCGGCTCGGAGCTGGCGCGGCACAAGCTGGCGGAGCTTTCGGCCAGCGAATACGTGCAGGAGCCGATCGCGGTCTCGCCCCGTCCGGTGCTTGGGCGCTGGATCGTGCTCTCACGCAAGGCGATCTTCCACCTCTTCCTCAAATGGTTCACGCGCCCGGTGATGGAGCAGCAGAACTCCTACAACCAGACCGTGAGCCGCCTGATCCAGGACCTGATGCAATCCAACGATGCGCTGGCGCAACGGGTGCGCGAGCTGGAGGCCCGGCTTCTGGAGTTGGAGAAGAAGAGGTAGATGGGCAAGCGCATCTGCATCTGCGTGAACCGCGTCCCGTTCGCCTATGGCGGCGCCGAGATGCTCGTCGAGTCTCTCCGCGACGAGCTGGTGGCGCGGGACCACGAAGTCGAGGTCGTCGGCCTCCCCTTCGCCTGGGGCACGCGCACGCAGCTCCTCAAAAGCGCCATGGCCTGGAGGCTGATCGATCTCACCTCGGCCGGAGGCAAGCGAATCGATCTCGTCATCGCCACGCGCTTTCCGTCCTACGTCGTCAAGCATCCGAACAAGGTCGTCTGGCTCATCCACCAGATGCGGCAGGTCTACGATCTCCTGGGAACGACCTACAGCGACTTCCGGGAGGACGACCCGCGCGACCGCTCGGTGATCGACATGGTGCGGACCATGGACCGGCGGACGCTCTCCGAGGCGCGCTCGATTTTTACGATCTCGGGCAACGTGGCGGCGCGTCTGAAGCGTTTCAACGACCTGCCGGCGCAGGTGCTCTATCCGCCGCCGCGTCTCGACCGCCTCTACCGTCCGGGCGAGCTGGGGGATTACATCTTCTCGGTAGGCCGGCTCGACCGGCTGAAGCGCTTCGACCTTTTGGTACGGGCGATGAAGCACACCGAGACGCCGGTCCGCTGCCGGATCGCGGGCACCGGCCCGGAGCGCGAGAGCCTGGAAGAGCTGATCGATCGCCTTGGAGTGAGGGAGAAGGTCGAGCTTCTCGGCTGGGTGGAGGATCGGGAAGCGGTCGATCTCTACATCGGCAGCCTGGGTGTCTTCTACGCGCCCTACGACGAGGATTACGGCTACGTGACCGTCGAGGGCTTCAAGTGCGCCAAGCCGGTGATCACGGCTTCTGACTCCGGCGGAGTCCTGGAGTTCGTGGAAGACGGCAAGAACGGCTTCGTCTGTCCTCCCGACGCGCCGCGGGAGATCGCGGCGAGGATCGACGCCCTCTACAGAGACCGCGAGCTTGCCCGCAAGCTGGGCGAGGCCGGGAAGCAGAAGGTCGCGGGGATCGGGTGGGACGAGGTCGTGTCGCGGCTGGTGGGAGAGTAGCGGCTACCTACTCCCGAATCGGCACGATGTCGAGCTCTTGCTTGAGCTTGACGATGCTCTTTTCGGGGTAGATGCCGGCGCGGAGCTGCACGCCGGGGTAGATCTGCGTCTCGCGGCCCACTACGACACCGGGGTGGACGACGCAGTTGCAGCCGGTCAGGACGCCGTCGCCCAGGACCGCGCTCAGCTTGCGGCGGCCGCTCGAGATCATATGACCGTTGACAGGGATGCGGATCTCGCGGCCGTCGTGGCGGAAGTTCGAGAGGATCGTGCCCGCGCCCAGGTTCACGTGCGCGCCCAGGATCGAGTCGCCGATGTAGTTCAGGTGCGGAGCCTTGGCGTGGGGGAGCAGGATCGCGCGCTTGATCTCCGTGCTCGCTCCGATTGTGCAGCCGTCCCCGATCCAAACTCCGCCGCGAATGTAGGCGCCGGGGCGGATTTCCACGTCCCTTCCGATGTAGACCGGGCCTTCGATGGTCGCTCCCGGGCCGATCGTCGCGCCGGGGCAGATCACGATGCGGTCGCCTGCCAGGTGGACGTCGGGCGAGATCCGGATGCGGATGTCGTCCGAGGGGAGCCCGGCGAGAATCTCGTCGAGGGGATCTCCGAGAAGGGCCCAGGGGGCGGACGGATCGAATTGTTCCGCAAAGGGGCCGGGCAGCTCGGCGAAGAGCGGCGGTAGGACAACGGCAGGGCTCAAAGTTGGCGTAGGCATGGCGGTGCCCAAAGTATAGTTCGGGTCCGGTGTTGGCAACGCTTCCCCTCTCCTTCTACCGCCGGCCGGCCGACGAAGTCGCCCGGGAGCTCCTCGGGCGCTGGCTGGTCCACGAGCTGGACGGCGAGCGCCTGGTGCTCCGGCTGGTCGAGACCGAGGCCTACCTGGGCGCGCCCGACCGCGCCAGTCATGCCTGGGGAGGCCGGCGCACGGCGCGCAACGAGAGCCTCTACCTGCCCGGAGGGCACGCCTACGTCTACTTCATCTATGGCATGCACTGGTGCCTGAACGCCGTCACCGGGGAGAGTGACACGGGCGGCGCCGTGCTGATCCGGGCGGGGGAGCCGGTCGAAGGGGAGGAGCGGATGGCGGCGAACCGGGGGTGGACGAAGAAACCCCGGCCGGGCGATCTCGCCGGAGGTCCCGGCAAGCTCTGCCGGGCGCTCGGGATCGACCGGGCTCTGGACGGTCATCTCCTGGACCGGCCGCCATTGACGATCACCCGCGGCGAGCCGGTGGAGAAGGAAGAGATTGTTGCGGGGCCGCGGGTTGGCGTTGACTACGCGGGCGAGGCGGCAGCTTGGCCGTTGCGGTTCGCGGTGCGGGGGAACCCGCATGTTTCGCGGCCGCGGTTGTGAGGGCTACTTCTTCGCCTTCCCCGACGCCAGCTTGATGTAGTTGCTCGTCTTGAGCTTCCAGAAGACCAGCAGGGCGTCGAGCTGGGGGATGGGGGTGATCTTCAGGATCGACTGGATGTCGTAGGTGCCGTTGATGCGGGTCAGCATGAAGCCTTCGTGGGGGGTGATCTTGACGCTGGTGAGCTGGTCCAGACTTACGGCCAGCGAGGGCACCGACGACAGGGTCACGCCCGCGGCCTCGATCGCTTCCCGGATCTCCTTTTCGCCCAGCGCCAGGGCATCCTGGATGTCGGGGTTGTCCGGCTCCAGGCTGCGGGCGGCGCGCAGGTGGCGCAGGGCGAGGTCGAAGTCCTGGTCCTGCAAATATTTCTGGCCGGCCTCCAGCAGCGTCTCCCCGGTGAGCGGGCCGTTCTGCGCCTGAAAGCTCCCGGACTGATGATTCCAGCGCGGCTTGACGACCTTGAGCCGGCCTTTCTGGTACTGCTCGTAGAGCACCTTGCAGACCCGGAACTCGCTGGAGTGCGTCTGCAGGCGGATCTCCTCGACCGTGCGCTCGTCGTTGACCAGGTCCAGGATCTGCTGCGTGCCCGGGTCCGTGCCTTTGAGCTCCCACTCGTAGATCTGGACCGGGATCGCATCCTGCGTGGGGACGAGCTGGCGGATGCGCCGGAACTCGTCCACCCGCTGCACGCCCTCCATGAGGATGGCGGTGACGTCCAGCACCATGGGGACCATGGCGTTGGCGGCGGGCAGCACGTCGTCGAGGAAGCGGAACTCCCCCTCGGGCCAGGAGAAGATGTCGTAGATGCTCTCCTCGCTCTTGAGCTTGAGCATCTGGTGGAGATCGACCTCCTTGAGGATCTCCTTGGTCACCAGGATCTTGCCCAGGAGCATGCCGGTGGCTTCCTGGAGCTCCATGGCCTTGGCGAGCGCGGTCTCGCTGATCAGGCCGTGGCTGACCAGGAAGTGGCCGAGGTACTCCTCGGGCCGCGTGGACGCCGTGGCCACGACCTGACCGTCGCGGAAGAAGACCTTCTTCTCGACCTTGTCCGTCTTGATTTCGAGCGTGCCCGTCTTGCGGCTCTGGGAGAGCCACTGGAGCAGCTCCTCGAGCTGCATGGTACGCAGGTTCCCGACGATGCCCATGATGACGGCGCCGATTATAGATCGCTGCGAATAGCTGGAACCGGGAGCACCGTAGGTCGCGGCGTACGGCATGTCGGCTTCCTCATCTTCGGGCCGGAGTCGTCCCCCTCTGCCCTTGGTAGTGGCTGCTGGAGCCCGGTTCGCCATAGGCGACATCCGGCTCGGACTCCATCGAGATGAAGATGAGCTGTGCAATCCTCCTGCCCGCTTCGAGGATGAACGGGGAGGGGCCGAGGTTCTGGAGCTCGAGGGTGATCTCGCCCTCGAATCCGGGGTCGCACCAGCCGGCCAGGGAGTGGTTGATCCAGAGCCGGCCGAGGGTGGACTTGAGCTTGAGGTCGCAGGCCACGTTCCGCGGAATGCGCACGTACTCCATGGTCGAGGCGAGCACGACCTCGCCCGGGAAGAGCTTGACGTGCGGGGCACGGAATTCCTCGGGGTCGCGCGTCGGACAGATCCAGTGGTCGGAGACCCGCACGTCGTAGCTGGCGGAGTTGACCTGGTTCTCCTCGAACGGGGTCACCCCCCCGCCGCGGCCCCATTCGCGGATCCAGCGGTCCGGCTTGATCATGGACGGCTCCTAGATGAATCGGACCGGGGTGGTCACCTGCTCGCGATGGATCGTGTCCACGAAGCGGATGATCTTGCGCGACAGCGACATGAACAGGGTCGTCGTGCGCGAGCCGCCGCCGAAGAAGCGGACGCCGCGGAGCAGCTCGCCGTCGGTCACGCCGGAGGCGCTGAAGAGGATCTCTTCGCCCGGTGCGAGGTCCTCGGTCTTGTAAATCTTGTTCACGTCCTCGAAGCCGAGCTCCTTGAGGCGCGCGGCCTGCTCTTCGTTGGTCGCCTTGAGCCGCGCCTGGATCTCGCCGCCGAGGCAGCGCATGGCCGCGGCGGTGATCACCCCCTCGGGCGCGCCGCCGATCCCCATGACCGCGTGTACCCCGGTGCCGCGCACCGCGGCCGAGATGCCGGCCGAGAGATCGCCGTCCCCGATCAGGCGGATGCGGGCGCCGGCCTGGCGGATGTCCTCGATGAGCTGCTGGTGGCGGTCGCGGTCGAGCACCACGATGGTCAGGTCGGTCACCTGGCGGCTGAAGGCGGCGGCGATGTTGCGCAGGTTCTCGGCGACCGGGGCGTCGATGTGGACGCTGCCGCGGGCGGTCGGCCCCACGACGATCTTGTCCATGTAGACGTCGGGGGCGTAGAGCAGGCCGCCGCGCTCGGAGGCGGCGAGGACGGCGATGGCGTCGGGCGCACCCGTGGCGCAGAGGTTCGTCCCCTCCAGCGGATCGACGGCGATGTCCACGGCCGTGGCGCCGTCCTGGCCGCGCAGCTTGCCGACCTCCTCGCCCGTGTAGAGCAACGGCGCCTTGTCGCGCTCGCCCTCGCCGATCACGATGCGGCCGTCCATGGGCAGGTTGTCCATCTCCTTGCGCATGGCCTCGACCGCGACCTGGTCGGAGTGGCGGCGGTCGCCGCGGCCCATGGTGCGGGCCGAGGCGATGGCCGCCTGCTCGGTGACCTGGATGAACTCCTGCTCCAGCAGGTGGTCGAGCGCCATCAGCGCGCCGCTCCGACCGGGGTCTCCGCCCGCTTGGCCGGCTTCTCGGTCCGTTCCGGGGGATTGTAGGAAGGGATGCCGGTGACCGCCTCGCCGATGATCAGGCCGTGGATGTCGTGCGTTCCCTCGTAGGTGTAGACCGACTCGATGTTCAGCATGTGGCGGATCACCGGGTAGTCGTCCACGATGCCGTTGGCGCCCAGGATCTCGCGGGCGAGCTTGGCGCACTCGCGGGCCACCCAGACGTTGTTGCGCTTGCCCATGGAGACGTGCCAGTGCTTGAGGCGGTCGGCGTCCTTGAGGCGGCCGAGCTGAATCGACAGGAGCTGGCCCTTGGAGATCTCGGTGATCATCCAGGCGAGCTTCTCCTGCACGAGCTGGTGGCTGGCGATGGGCTGGCCGCTGAACTGGATCCGCTGCTTCGAATACTCGAGGGCGGTGTGGTACGTCTCCATGGCCGAGCCGATGCCGCCCCAGGCGATGCCGTAGCGCGCCTGGTTGAGACACATGAGGGCATTCTTCAAGCCCGTGGTCTTGGGCAGGATGGCGTCCGCCGGGATGCGGCAGTCGTGGAAGCCGAGCTCCGAGGTGGTGGAGGCGCGCAGCGAGAACTTGCCGTGCTGGTCGGAGGAGGTGTACCCAGGGGTGCCCTTCTCGACCACGAAGCCGCGCACTCCATCCTCGGTCTTGGCCCAGACCACGGCCACGTCGGCGAGGGTGCCGTTGGTGATCCACTGCTTGGAGCCGTTGAGCACCCACTCGTTGCCGACCTTTCTCGCGAAGGTGCGCATGCCGCCGGGGTTGGACCCGAAGTCGGGCTCGGTGAGGCCGAAGCAGCCGATGGCCTCGCCGGTGGCGAGCCGGGGGATCCACTTGTCCTTCTGCTCCTGCGACCCGAAAGCGTAGATCGGGTACATGACCAGGGAGCTCTGCACCGAGACGAAGCTGCGCAGGCCGGAGTCGCCGCGCTCCAGCTCCTGCATGATCAGGCCGTAGGCGACGCCGCCCAGGCCGGGGAGACCGTACTCGGAGATGCTCGCGCCGAACAGGTTGAGGGCGCCCATCTCGGGGACGAGGGCGAGAGGGGTGCGGCCTTCGCGGTGGTGCTCCTCGATGATCGGCTTGACCTTGTCATCGACGAACGCGCGCACCGTGTCGCGCACCATTCGCTCCTCTTCGGTGAGGAGCGTATCGACATCCAGAAAATCGACGCCTGGGAAGCGGCTCAAGGGGGATCCTCCTTCGGGAGACTCGTCGTTTGGGGCGGATTGGGTACGGCCGGGCAAACCGCGGACGAATGATACCACGGAGCTTCTCCTGCCCTGGTGTCCTGCCCTGGTGTCACGATATCCAAATAGATAGCACCATTTAATTTTAGTTACGGTTGCAGTCTGTCTCTTCGGGCGGCATTTCAAGGAGGATCGGAGAAATGAAGACCCGGCTCAAGACTCTTCCTGTCGCACTCGGCGCCATTCTCGTCCTGGGATTGCCGCCGGCCCTTCTCCTGACCACGGGCTTTCCCCTCGGCGGGCCCGCGGCCGTCACACCGGAGGACCCGCTCAAGGCGCTCGTCGCCGAGCAGTCCAATCTCGAGAAGCTCTACGTCAACTGGCAGGCCGGCTATCTGGCGGCCGGGGGCGACCGCAACGTGCGGATCTCCGTCGGCTGGTCGGACGACCTCTCCACGGAGCCCAGCGGCGGCCAGGGCTGGGTCAACCTGGACATGACCGACGGCAGGGTCCGCGCCCGGATCGCGGGCCTGCGCCAGCCGGCCGACCTCTGGCTGGTGGAGGACGGGGCCGGACCCGGCATGAGCGTCCAGCCGGAGGCCGGCGACCGCATGGTGCGCATCGGCCGCCTGAACCGGGACGGCGCCTACTCCGAGCTCGCCGCCAATCTCGGACCGGAATTCTTCCGCGACTTCTGGCTCGACCTGGTGGTGGTGTCGCGGGCCGGCGAGACGCCGGCCAAGAGCAGCGTGCTCCTGGGCACCCGGTCCTATTTCGAGCGCGTCTACACCCGGACCCGTCTGGAGTCGGAGAAGCTGCGTCCCGGTCTATTTGGTCCCGCCTCTCTGACCTCGCTCCTCTTCAGCCCCAGGCTCGCCGAGGCGAACCCGACCCAGATCCTGATCTCGCACGGCCTGGTGGGCTCGGACGTGGGACAAGGGGCGGACCTCTTCTTCCGCGGCACGTTCTCGGGCAACGGCCGCACCTGCGGCACCTGCCACCGGGTGGAGCTCAACCAGGAGCTCGACGCCGACTTCATCGCCACCCTGCCCGCCAACGACAAGCTGTTCGTCGCCGAGTTCCCGGTGAACCAGGGCGGCGTGCCCGGGCTGGAGCGGCCGGCGCTGATGCGCGCCCACGGCTTGATCCTGGAGAACGTGGACGGCCTGGAGAACCCGACCGTGAAGTTCACCATGCGCGGCGTGCCGCACTCGCTCTCCCTCGCGACCTCGATCCTGGCCCCGAACGACGGCAGGGCCCCGGTCGAGCGCACGGGCTGGAGCGGCGACGGAGCTCCGCAGACGGGCGCGCTCCGCTTCTTCCCGGTCGGCGCCGTGCGCCAGCACTTCCCGAAGAGGCTCAACCGCGTGGCCAACGTGGACTTCGTCCTGCCCACGAGCAGCCAGCTCGACAAGATGGCGGCCTTCTCGCTGGCCTCCGGCCGCCTGAATGACCTCGTCCTCAGCAACGTGACCCTGACCAACGCCGGCGCGCAGGCGGGCAAGGTCAAGTTCGTCAGCGCCGCGGCGCGGTGCAACGGCTGCCACGCCAATGCCGGAGGCAACGTGGCCGCCGGCACCAACAACAACTTCAACACCGGCGTGGAGACCGTCTTCAACCCGGCGCGGACCATCGAGAACTTCCCGTTCGACGGCGGCTTCGGGACGGCCAACCGCGATTGCGACGGCAACAACGTCAACGACTGCTTCGGGGACGGCACGTTCAACTCGGTGCCGCTGATCGAGGCCGCCGACACCCCGCCGTTCTTCCACAACAACGTCGCCGAGACGATCGAGGACGCGATCACCTTCTTCACCACCGCGGCCTTCGCCAACTCGCCAGCCGGAGGGGGCGCCGCCATCCCGTTGACCGTGACGGAGATCGACAACATCGGCAAATTCCTGCGGGTGATCAACGCGGCCTTCAACAACGACATCGCGATCCAGCGCACCGACGCCGCCCTCTCCCTGGAGTTCCAGGGAGATTCCGCCCAAGGCGGCTGCCCTGATGGCGGCGGGGACGAGGGCAACTCCGGGGACGAGTCCGATTCCGGGGAGTCCACGAACTGTGGCGGCGGCGGGGACGATCCCCAGGGCAGGAAGGACACGGTCGACGAGCTGCTGCGGCTGGCGAACGAAGAGGCCCAGGACGCCATCGACGTGCTGGCGGCCAAGGGGCTGCACTCGGACGCGCGCACCCTGCTGCAGAGCGGCATCAACAAGGGCGCACAGGCCATCAACGAGAACGCCACCTTCACCCGCGTTGCGCTCATCCAGGGAGCCCTGAGCGACTTCCTGACCGCCATGACCAAGTACGGCTCCGGCCTCAACCTCACGAGGGGCGAGGGCAACCTCCTCTTCTGATCTCTCCGCGCAGAGGGGAGAACCAGGCCCCGGCCGTCAGGCCGGGGCCTTTCTCTTATAGGGAGGCCGTGTAGATGCCCGAGGAGCCGTCGGCG
>DASUNJ010000230.1:0-2208 GCA_036277235.1 Thermoanaerobaculia bacterium
CCGTAGTGCGCGGCCGGACCGGCTACTACAACGAGGAGCACGTGGCGCGGATCGCGCTGACCCGGGAGATGCAGGCAGACGGCCTCAACCTGGAGGCGATCCGGCGCGTGCTGGAAAGCGGCGATGGCGGCTCCGCGACCGAGATCTTCGACTTCACCCGCGCCCTGCGGGCGCCCTTCGAGGACGAGGCACCCGAGATCGTCGACGCCGACGAGCTGGCGAGCGTATGGGGAACGGGGGGCGCCCCCGAACCCGAGCTGATGCGCCGCGCCGAAAAGCTCGGCATCCTGCGCGCCCTGCCCGACGGGCGGATCGAGGTGATCAGTCCGCGCCTGCAGCGTGCCGCCGTCGCCCTCGCCGAGCTCGGGGTCGGGCCGGAGGGGGCGCTCGCCACCGCCGAGAGGCTGCGACGCCACGCCGACGGGGTCGCCCGCGCCTTCGTCGAGCTCTTCGTCAAGGAGGTCTGGGAGCCCTTCGACCGCGCCGGCCGTCCCGAAGGTGACTGGCCGAAGGTGCGCGAGTCGCTCGACCGCATGCGCCCCCTCGCCTCCGACGCCCTGCTCGCCGTCTTTCAGATCGCGATGGGCGAGGCTGTCGAGAAGGCAAGCGAGCGCACCCTGCGGGTGGCGGCGCGCAAGCGCCCCTCGCGCACGAAGTCGTCGCAGAAGAACAAGCGGCGCCGCTAAGCGCCCTTCGCCCTGGCCGAATAACACCTGCGTACCAAGGGCTTTCCCTGGCCTGAAGCGCTTTATCGGCGTTCTGCCGGCGATCTCGCCATTCCAGGAACACGATCTTTTCCTTGACAGTCCTAAACCGCTGTTGTTTCAATCATGCCTAGTTCATGTACGAAGTAGTTCAGTTCGCACAGGGAAGCGGACAGCAGCACCAGGGACTTAGAGAAACCGAGCCTCGAGGGAGCGCCGCACAAGGGAGCGGCCGGCAGAGGGGCTCACGGGAAGAGGAGAAGAGATTTCATGTTCTCGACGCTACGCACGCGGTTCGGGATCCCGGGAGTCATCTCGGTGATTGCGCTGGTCTTCGCGATGCTTGGCGGGGCCTATGCCGCCTCAAACGGCGGCGACGGCAAAGGCGCCACCGCATCGGCCAAAAAATCAGCCAAAGGCCCAAGGGGTCCAAGGGGACCGAAAGGCGCCACCGGGGCAGCGGGGCCTGCAGGTCCTGCCGGGCCGGCCGGTCCTGCGGGGGCCAAGGGTGAGGCTGGGGCTGCGGGGGCGACAGGAGCGGATGGCCTTCCCGGGGCCGACGGTGACAGCGTCACGGGTACCCCGATTGGACTGGCCGGTGCCTGCGGTGCCACGGTCACCGGTGTCAAATACACCCTCGACGGTGTCTCCACCAATGTCTGCAATGGGGCAAAAGGAGCCACGGGCGCGGACGGTGCGGATGGCGCGCCTGGAGCAGATGGCTCCCCATGGGTGGTCGGCACCGCCCCCACCGGCGCCATCCTCAAAGGCACCTGGGTTCTGCCGCGAGAGGAACCCCTGGCAAAAGACGAACTGATGCGCGTGCCGATCTCGACGGGCGTCCCGATCGGTGCTCTCACCACAACCCTAGTTGCCACAGTGGCGCCAGGAGCCGATGGAACGGCCTTCGGTTGCCCGGGTAATGCGGAAAACCCGACTGTGGCCGAACCCAGTGAATTCTTCACCAGCATCGTGTGCATCTACCAGGCTGAATCAAACAATCTGAAGAACCTTGCTCCATCGAACACAAAGCTCCGTCCCTCTGGCGGCGGCGTCGTAGTCGAGTTCAGAGCAAATGGCTCCACCGCCGAAAAAGGTGTCGCATTCGGCTACGGGAGCTGGGTCATGAGGGTGCCGTAGTCATCCGGCCAGGCGTCGGCCTCTCGATCCGGAGGCCGGCGCTGTCCTCTCCTGCAAACAGCACTGCGAGACATATATGCCTACACAGAGCGAACAGCCGTTGAGTGCACTGAGAAGCCCTGGCATTTACAAGCTCCTGGCCGTCGCCGTCGCAATGATGCTTCTGCTTGGCGCCCATGCCTCTCAGGCGGGTGCGATGGCTCCGCCGCTGTTCACTCAAATCCCGGAGGATGGAAGCTCCGGCTCGGCGGCTGGTCAGTTCAGCAACCCACGTGCAATCGCGACGGATGATGCCACAGGCCATATTTACGTCGCCGAGGTGGGTAACAGACGGATCAGCGAGTTCACGGCGTGGGGTGAGTTC
>DASUNJ010000231.1:5000-17688 GCA_036277235.1 Thermoanaerobaculia bacterium
ACCCACGACGGCAGGCAGGTGCGCTTCTTCGACCTGATCGAAGACCGCGTGGTCGCGATCAACTTCATCTACACCACCTGCCCGGACGCCTGCCCCATGGAAACGGCGCGCATGATGGAAGTCCAGAAGCTGCTCGGCGGCCGGGTGGGCAAGGACGTCTTCTTCTACTCGATCACCATCGATCCCGAGAAGGACACCCAGGAAGTGCTCCGGAAGTACCACGAGACCTGGGGGATCGGCGAGGGCTGGACCTTCCTGACCGGCAAGGAAGAGGACATCACCCTGCTGCGCAAGAAGCTCGGGGTCTACAGCAAGATCGATCCCGGCAAGGATGCCCTGGACCACAACCTGAGCCTGGTGATCGGCAACCAGGGCACCGGCCGCTGGATGAAACGCTCCCCCTACGAAAACCCCTACGTCCTGGCGACCCAGCTCGGCAGCTGGCTGCACAACTGGAAGCTGCCGAGCGCAGCCGCCCGGGACTACGCCGACGCCCCGGAGATCCGCCAGATCTCCACCGGCGAAAACCTCTTCCGCACCCGCTGCGCCTCCTGCCACACCATCGGCGGAGGCGACGTCGCCGTCAATTCCCTGCAGCTCGGGCCGGACCTCTACCAGGTCACCGGGCAGCGGGATCCGCGCTGGCTCCGCCGCTGGCTGGCCGAGCCCGACAAGATGCTGGAGGAAAAGGACCCTCTTGCGACGGCCCTGCTGGCCCGGTACAACAACATCCCGATGCCGAACCTGCGCCTCACCGACACCGACGTCACGCAGCTTCTCGGCTACATCGACAAGGAGAGCCGCCGCATCGAGACTCTACGGGCCGCCAGGGACGCGCCCGCCGGAACTGATCATCAAGACCACCACGACCACCACGGCACGGAGCACGCCGGGGAGCGCTGAGCCTACTCGACCATCTCGACCAGGAAGCCGTGCGTCAGCGAGGCCGGGACCAGGAAGCGGTCCCGGCCTTTGTATTGGAAGGACTGCAAGCCCAGGCCGGTGTTGCCGTTGACGAGGGAGAGGGCGGTCTCGAGATCGGCGACCTCGACGCTCACGCCCAGAATCCCCTCCCCGCGGTCCGCGACGAAGTCCGCGACCAGGCCGGGACCATCCGGCTCCAGCAGGGCCAGGGTGTTGTTGTTGTACCGCACCTCCGCGCCGCGAGCGCCGAGGTAATGGATCTTCTTGTGCTCGAAGCGGACCTCGAGGCCGAGGCCCTCGTAGAAAGCGATGGCCGCGTCGAGATCCGCCACCACCAGCCAGAGAGTGTCGATCTTCTCCGCCGTGTTGGGGTGCGGCTGCGGCGCCAGGACCGGAAAATCGGTGAACATCTGCTGCACCTGGGCCTCGTCGTAGTCCAGGAAGAAGTTCGAGTTGTCAGGAGCGACCGGACCGAGGAGGATGATCGAGCGCCAGAGCGGGCTGAGCCCGACGACCTCGCCGGTCGCTTCGATGGTGAGCGGCGCCGCCGGAATCGGACCGGCGTTGGCATAGCCGGCACCGGTCAGGAACGCGATCGCCTGAGCGGCGTCGAGCACATCGGTGCCATAGAACTTGGCGCCTTCGTGGTCCTCCAGAAAGGCCAGGAACAGCGCCGTGAACTCGTTCAGCTCCGTGAACGCCACGACCTCCAGGTACGTCAGATCGCTGAACCAGATCAGGCTGTTCTTGGCCCCAAGAGGGGACAACAAGGCCGGAGTGGCCGAGAACCCGAGCTGCTCGGTCCAGACATCCACCGCGGCGTCGAAGTTCTCGAGACGTACCAGCGAGGCGACATGATCGATGCCCCGCCCGTCACCCAGCCCCTGTGCCGAGGCCTGGCCGCCGAGCGCCAGGAGCCCGAAGGTCAACGTCCAGAGAATCCGCTTTGCGCTCATGGTCTGGTCTCCTGTGCTGGAAGGGTCCTACCGGCTCGCCTCGCTCTCCTCGAACTGAATGATCAGCTCGGTCCAGGCCTTGCCGGGGAGGTCCCAGCGGGTGGCCGGCTGGAAGCGGGTGGCGAGGGCGGCGTCCATCGCGGCCTCGTTGAAGCCCAGGCCGGCACTGTCCCCCTCGCGCACGACCGCTTCGAGCACCTGCCCCTGCTCCCCCACCAGGATGTCGAGGTGGACGTCCACCTTGAGACCCTGGCCGCGGGCCGCCGCGGGGTAGCGGGCGCTCGGGAAGTCGAGGGGAATCGGCATCTCGACCCCCGGCCCTGGACGGAGCGCGCCCGCCATGCGGGACGCCGGAGGCCCGGACGGGACGACGCGCTTGGGCGCCGGGGGCTCTGTGCGGGCCTTGGCGATCCGGGCCGGCTCCTCCGGGCGAGGACGCTCTGGCTGCCGAGTTACGCGAGGCCGTGCGGGAGTCGGCTCGGGCTCTACTTCCACGACCTGCACCACCTCGACAGGTTCCGGAGCGGGCTCCGGCTCGGCGGGGAGCTCCTCGATGACCTGCGGCTCTTCAGCCGGAAGAGCGTCCGGCTCGTCCAGGGGGTTCATCAGTTGGACGTCCTCCGCCGGAGCCTCCTCCACGACCGGCGGGGCGTACGGGGGCGGAGGGGCGGAAGCCGAGGACGCCGATGGCCGCTGGTACCAGAGGAAGACGCCGAGCAGGGAGACGAGCAGCAGCGCCGCCGCGGCGAGCGATCCCCACGACCGCTCCGGCAACTGGGCCGGCCCGAGCAGCTCCGGCTCCACCATGTCCACGTCCTCTACCTCCTCCTCGTCCCACAGCATCCGCCTGTCCTCCTGCCTGGGAGCGAGGTACGATTCCGGTTCCTCCCCCCTGGGAGGGGGTGGTTGGAAACGGGGGGAGGCCAGGAGGGGGGCTGCCCCGAGATCCACCGCTGCCGCCTCGACCGCCGGAGCCGCGAACAGCGGCAGCGCGTCGAACGGCTCCCCTTCCGACTCGGGCCGGCGAAGGGCGAGGGAAACCGAGGAATCCTCCTCCTCGATGGCCTCAGGAGCCGCAGCGACGGCGGCAACCGCCGGAACGCCCTCCATCTCCATCTCATCCCCCTGGAGGGGATGGCGGACCTGGATGACCCGCAGGCTCTCCGCCAGCTCCTCGGCCGAGCCGGGCCGCTCTTCGGGATTCTTGGTGAGCGTGCGCAGGACGAGCTCGCGCAGATCCTCCGGGATGCGCTCCTCGGGATCGCTCTCCTCGAACCGCAGCGGCTCCCGGAACAGGTGCCCGGCCATCCAGGACTTCGGATCGTGCCCTTCGACGGGGCACCAGCCGGTGAGCATCTCGTAGAGGACGACGCCGAGGGAGTAGAGATCGGAGCGCGCGTCCACACCGTCGGTCCCGAACTGCTCGGGCGCGGCGTAGCGCAGCTTGCCGACGAACAGGCCGCCGGTGGTGAGCCCGTCGCCGGTGCCTTCGAGCGCCTTGGCGAGGCCGAGGTCGATGAGCTTGACCAGGGGCCGGCCCTCCTCGCGGGCCAGCATCAGGTTGCCGGGCGAGACGTCGCGGTGGACGATCCGCTGCCGGTGCAGATAGGCGAGAGCCTCGCAGGTCTGCCGTGCGATCTCCAGGGAAAGAGACAGCGGCGGAGGCCCGTGGCGCCGGAGGGCTTCGCGAAGCGTGAAGCCGTCGATCCACTCGAGGACGAGCCACGCGTTGCCGTCGTCGGCGACTGCGTAGTCGTGAAGGATGGCGAGATTGGGATGCCGCAGCCGGCTGGCGACGCGCGCCTCCCGGAGGAACCGTTCCCCGGCCTCGGCGCTCAGCTCGACCGGCGTCCGGATGACCTTGATGGCGCGCTCCTGGTCGAGCAACCGGTGCCGCGCCTTGTAGACCGCCCCCATCCCACCCTGCCCGATGCGCTCCAGGATCTCGTACTTCGCCTCGATGGACTCGCGCAACGTTGGCATAGCCTTCCCTCCGTCCCCGTGTGGGACTTTTCCAGTATACGAGTACGGGGGCCAAGGCGTCAGGGAGACCGTGAAAATCAACCACTTGGTGGTTGAAATTCAACCACCGGTTTCCCACAACCCATTTGTCCTCAACCGGCTAGCATTCTGCTATCATGATTTTGGCAGAAAGGAGGGGCCATGGCCCAAGTTCTCGTTAGAGACCTCGACCCTGGAGTGATTGAGCGTTTGAAGACCCGAGCCCGCCGCCACGGCCGCTCCCTCCAGGGTGAAGTCAAAGCGATCCTGGAAGCGGCGGCCCCGCTGTCGATGACCGACGCCCGGAGCCTCGCCGAGGAGTGGCAGAAGCGGCTCGCAGGGAAGATCTCGGGGGATAGCAGCGACCTCATCCGCGAGGACCGCGAGCGTTGACCCGAATCGTGGTCGATGCCAGTGTCGCAATCAAATGGTTCCTTCCCGAGCCGCACTCACTGCAGGCGTTGCGCCTGCTCGAAGGGAAACAGGAGCTCCTCGCCCCGGACCTCATCTGGGCCGAGGTTGGCAACGTCCTGTGGAAGAGATGGCGCCAAGGTGAGTTGGCCGACGAGAACGCGCGCACGATCCTCCAGGATTTCCGCAGAGTCCCCCTGTTGATCCACCCCGCGGAAGAGATCGCCGAAGCCGCGTGGTCCATTGCGAGCCAGTTCCAGAGAAGCTTCTACGACAGCCTTTATCTCGCTCTTGCGTCGAGCCAGTCCTGCTCCATGGTCACCGCCGACCGCCGGCTCTGGAATGCCGTCAGCTCGGCTATACCCTTTCTCGTTTGGGTCGAGGACCTGGGTTGACAGGGCGAGCACCCTCACAGAGGTAGACTCTTCCCATGGCTGGCCGAGTGGAGTGGGTCCTGGCGCCTCTCGAACAGGCAGGCGTCCGTTATCTGGTGGTTGGTGGAGTCGCCGTCGTGCTCCACGGCTATCTGCGTACGACCCTCGACCTCGATCTCGTTCTCCAGATGGAGCGCAACAACGTGGAACGGGCTCTGAAGGCGCTTGCCGGCCTCGGCTTCCAGCCCCGTGTGCCGGTGCCGCTCAATTCCTTTGCCGATCCTCAGATCCGTGAGACCTGGCTGCGAGAGAAGAACATGACGGTCTTCTCACTCTGGCATCCGGATCATCTGGGATTCGCTGTCGACCTCTTCGTACAGGAGCCGTTCGACTTCGACGCCGTGTACAGCCGTGCCCTCCGAGTGCCTCTTCCAGGCACCCACGCAACCGTTGTCTCCCGCGAGGACCTCATGGCCATGAAGCGAGCGGCCGGCCGGGCACGGGATCTGGACGACATCGCAGCCCTTTCCGAGCTGTCGGAGGAGGAACCATGAGTGAACGGCGCGAGGTCCGACCCGACAGCAAGGGAGACGTGTGGGACTTTGAAGGCACCCGCCGCCATCACATCCGTCTCGGGCTGCGGCTTACCCCGGCGGAACGGCTCCGCTGGCTGGAAGAGACGGTGGACGAGATGCGCCGGCTTCAAGGGCTTGCCCGACAGGGCTGGAAGGTTGAGGAAGCCCCGCGCTAGCCTCGCCAGCCACAGAGGGCATCCGCAGCGCTGCGAAACTGGAGGGAGACGGGCGCCGATCGTTGGGGAGCCTCTCCCCATCGTTGACGAACCCTCCGGACCGAGTCTGCGCGTCAGGTTCTCGTTGGGGAACGGCTCCCCTTTGATTCTTCGCCTCGCGTGTTGAGGGGGAAGGCTCCCCCTTCACTTCCGGGGCCGGTGGAGGCGGCGCGGGCTCGGGGACAACGTTGGGGAGCGATTCCCCTTCAGTGACGGACGCGGCGGCGCGGCGTGCCCGGGTGCGTGGATAGGGGCGCATCCCGAACGCGTACAGATGCGGGCTCTCCCTTCCGTACTCGCCCCACAGGCTGCAGCGTATGCGCGTGGCCACCTCGTGCGCCTCCTCCATCGCGGCTTCCAGGTCCCGGGTGGCCTGCTGCGCGGCGGCTTTCGCAGCGAGCCGCCGCAAGTGAGCGTCCCACGCCTTCTTCCGGGCCTGGATCAGCTCCTCCCGTTGAGACAGCGTGAGGGCCGGAACTTCGGTAGCGCGGCTCGACACTCCGTTGGCAAGCCGGTCCCAGCTCGCCAGATGCTCTGAAAACGATGCGTTGTGCATGGGTCTCCTCCCCCTCGGGTTCGTACGGCGGTTTTGCTGTTTACGAATAGGGAGGGAGGAGCGTCCAGAAGGCTCAGACCCCGAAGTACCGCGCGTCCGGATGATGGAACACCAGCGCTGACACGCTCGCTTCGGGGTCCATCATGTCCCCTTCGGTCAATTCGACGCCGATCTCCTCGGGGCGCAGGGCTTCGAAGAGCTCGCGCTGGAAGGAGAGGTCGGGGCAGGCAGGGTAGCCGAAGCTGTAGCGCTTGCCGCGGTAGTGGGCGGAGAGCTTGTCCTCCAGGGCCAGGCTCGGGTCGTCGGGGAAACCCCAGGCGGCGCGCAGCCTGGCGTGCAGGTATTCGGCCGCGGCTTCCGCCGTCTCCAGGGCGAGGGCGGCGAAGGCGTGGCTCTTCAGGTATTCGCCCTGGGCCTTCCACTCTTCCACCCGTTCGCGCACGCCGTCCCCGGCCGTGGTCACGAAGAGGCCCACGTGGTCGCTCGGCAGGACGTAGTCGGTCAAACAGAGGCCGCCGTCCCGGTCCTGGCGGGGCAGGTCCCAGGTGGCCACGGGCTTGGCGGTGCCGGGACAGAGCAGCGTCAGCCGGTTGCCCTCGGTCTGTGCCGGGAAGAAACGCCAGACCGCCTTCGCGCTCATGCCGCCGTTCCGCGCCACTTCCTTCAGCTCCTCGATCACGCCTTCCAGCTTGGCGAGCTTGGGGTCCCCCTCCTCGCGGAGCTTGCGCACCGAGCCCCTCAGGCCCAGGTGCTTGGCGTAGAGCATCTGCGGGTTGAGGTAGGACCAGACCTCGTCGAGGTCCAGCTCCTCGGTGTGGCGCTCCAGGTCGGAGGGCTGCGGCACGGGCACGTCCTTGCGGATCACCTCTACCTTCGGCACGGCCGCGAACACCCCGGTCTCGCCCGTGGGGGTCTCGGCGGTGTCCGTCTCGATCAGCGCCGCCACTTCCTGCTCCAGATCCGGCCGGGCGCCGCCGTCCATCAGGCGCTCGACCAGCTTGAGGCCATGCATGGCGTCCTTGGCGTAGGTGCAGAGGCCGGTGTACGCCTGGGCGATCTTGCGGTGGGTGAAGCGCCGGGTGAGCGCCGCGCCTCCGACGAGAAGCGGCGTGTCGATCCCGACCGCCGACAGGTCGCCCGCCGTGATCACCATCTGCTGCGCGCTCTTGACGAGCAGGCCCGACAGGCCGATCACGTCCGGCCGGTGCTCGCGCACCGCCTGGATGAGCCGCTCTGAGGGCACCTTGATCCCCAGGTTCACGACCGTGAAGCCGTTGTTGGAGAGCACGATGTCCACCAGGTTCTTGCCGATGTCGTGGACGTCTCCCTTGACCGTGGCGAGCAGCACCTTGCCGCGGGTGGATTCGACGCCCTCGACCTTTTCCATGTGCGGCTCCAGATAGGAAACCGCGGCCTTCATGACCTCGGCGCTCTGCAGCACCTCGGCCACGATGAGCTGGTTGTCGTTGAAGAGCCGCCCCACTTCGCTCATGCCGGTCATGAGCGGACCATTGATGATTTCGAGGGGCGCCGGCCAGCGCGGGTCCGCGAGCGCCTGCTCCAGGTCCGCCTCCAGCCCTTCCTTGCTCCCTTCGACCACGGCGCGGGCCAGGCGCTCCTCCAGGGGAAGCTCGGCGCGCGGCTTCGCGCCTGCCCCGGATACCCGGCCGCGGAAGAAGGCGGCAAACTCTTCGACCGCCTTGTTGCCAGACTCGATATCCCCGACGGGCAGGTAGATCAGCGCCTCGGCCAGCTCGCGCTCCTCCGCCGGGATGTCGGCGTAGCGCGCCAGCTTCTCGGTGTTGACGATGGCCGCGTCGAGCCCGGCGCGCGTGCAGTGATAGAGGAAGACCGAGTTGAGCACCTCGCGGCCGGCGTTGGGCAGGCCGAAGCTGACGTTGGAGACGCCCAGGATCGTCTTGGTGTCCGGGAACAGCTCCTTGACCGCCTTGACCCCTTCGACCGTCTGCGCGGCTGAACCGAGATAGGCCGAGTCGCCCGTGCCGCAGGGGAAGACGAGGGCATCCCACCAGATGTCCTCGGGCTCGACGCCCATCTCCTCCACCAGGATCTGATAGCTGCGGCGGGCCACCTCGACCTTGCGCTCGACCGTGACGGCCATGCCCTTCTCGTCGATCAGGCCGACGATCAACGCGGCTCCGAAGCGCCTCGCCAGGGGCACGACCTTCTCGAAGCGGGAGCGGCCGTCCTCCAGGTTGATCGAGTTGAGGACCGACTTGCCCTGGCAGTACGTGAGCGCCCGCTCCATGACCGCCGCGTCCGTGGAGTCGATCATCAGCGGCGCCTTGACCATGCGCACGAGCCGGTCGAGGAAGGCCTCCATGTCGACGATCTCGTCGCGGTCCGGATCCTGGAGGCAGATGTCCAGGATCTGGGCCTGGGCGCGGACCTGCGCGCGGCCCACCTCGGCCGCGGCTTCGTACTGGCTCTCCTTGATGAGGCGCTTGAACTTGCGGCTGCCCAGGACGTTGGTGCGCTCGCCCACCAGGAGCGGCCGGTTGTCGTCGGTCAGCTCCACGGCTTCCAGGCCCGAGACCAGGCACCGGCGGTGGTGCGGGACCCTGCGCGGGGTGCGTCCCTTGACCAGCTCCACCAGGGCCAGAATGTGGTCGCGGCTGGAGCCGCAGCAGCCGCCCACCAGGTTGAGCCAGCCGGCGTCGAGGAAGCGGGTGAAGGCGCGGACGAACACGTCCGGCCCCTCCGTGTACTGGCCGTCCTCATTGGGCAGGCCGGCGTTGGGCACGCAGGCGACCCGGGTGCGGCAGAGCTCGGAGAGCGTCCGCACGTGGTCGGTCATCAGCTCCGGGCCGGTGGCGCAGTTGAGCCCCACGTAGAGGAGGTCGGCGTGCAGGAGAGAGACCGCGAGGGCCTCGGCATCCTGGCCGCCGAGCATGGTGCCGGTGGTCTCGATGGTGACGGAGACCGCGACCGGGACCTTCCAGCCGGTCTGCGCGAAGGCCCTCTCGATGCCGATCAGGGCGGCCTTGATGTTGCGCGTGTCCTGGGAGGTCTCCACGAGGAGGTAGTCGGCGCCGCCCCCCATGAGGCCGAGGGCCTGGACGCGGAAGTGCTCGATCAGCTCTTCGAAGGTGATGCCGCCGGTGACCGAGATGGCCTTGGTGGTCGGGCCCATGGAGCCGCAGACGAAATGCACCCGGTCTGCCGTGTCGTACCGGGCGCAGGCCGCGCGGGCGATGCGCGCCGAGGCGGCGTTCAGGTCGTACGCCTTGTGGGCGAGGCCGTATTCGGCGAGGACCAGGGGCGTGCCGCCGAACGAGTTGGTCTCGACGATGTCGCAGCCGGCCGAGAGGTAGGCTTCATGGACGCCGTCGACCACGTCGGGCCGGGTTTCGCAGAGGTTCTCGTTGCAGCCTTCCAGCTCGGGGCCGCCGAAGTCGTCGGCGGTGAGCGTCACCCCCTGGAGGGCGGTGCCGGTGGCGCCGTCGAGCACGAGGATGCGCTGCTCCAGGGCGGCGATCAGGGCCGCGGTGCGCGCCTCCAGGCCGGCCGGGCGCGGCGGCACGGGTACGTCGAAGATCGGATCGGTCAAAGTCATGTCTCCTCAGGCTCCTGCAGGCAACAAAAAACCCGCCTCGAATGCATCACGAGACGGGCTCTTGATCGCGGACACTTGGTTGCCGTTGGTTGCGGCCGCATCCTCGCCGAAGCGAGAGGGCACCTTGGGTGTCCGTCCCAGGTTGCCGAGCCCGGCCGGAGGCCGGACCGCTCGTAATGCAAGGGGGAGCATAGCAAAGGACTTCAAGGACGTAAAGGACCCAAAGGACGCCTGAGGTCCTTTACGTCCTTGAAGTCCTTTAGGTCCTTGATCTTCTCAGACCTTCAGCTTCGCCATCAGCTTCTTGATCGCCGCGGCGCTCTGCATCACGTAGTAGTGCAGCGAGGGGGCTCCCCGGTCGAGGAGCTCCTGGCTCTGCTTGAGCGCCCACTCGACCCCGATGTCGACCACGTGCTCGGGCTTGGCCGCCATGACCTCTTCGGCGAATTCGTCGGGGATCTCCACGAAAAAGGTCTTGGGCAGCGAGTTGAGCTGCTTCAGCGACGTCAGGATCTTCAGCCCCGGGATGATCGGGACCGTGATCCCCTCCTCGCGGCAGATGTCGAGGAAGTGGAAGTAGTGGTCGTTGTTGAAGAACATCTGGGTCACGACGTAGTGCGCGCCGGCCTCGACCTTCTCCTTGACCCGGCGCGCGTCGATCCGCAGGTTCGGCGCCTCGAAGTGCTTCTCGGGATAGCCGCCCACGCCGATGCAGAAGTCGGTGGGCTGGGCGTCCAGGAGGCTCTCCTCCAGGTACTTGCCCCGGTTCATGCACGAGACCTGGCGCACCAGGTCGCAAGCGTAGTGGTTGGCGCTCCGGCCGTACTGAAGCGGCTTCTCGTAGCCGCTGTCATCCCCCCGCACCGCCAGGACGTTGTCGATGCCCAGGTACCTGAGCTCGATCAGGAAGTCCTCGGTCTCCTCGCGGGTGAAGCCGCGGCAGAGGATGTGGGGCACGGCGTCGACGTGGTACTTGTTCTGGATCAGCGCGCAGACGCCGAGCGTGCCGGGCCGCTTGCGCTTGACCCGGCGCTGGATGCCCTGCGGCGTCTCCTCATAGATGACCTCGGCCGCGTGGCTGGTGATGTCGATGAACGGCGGCCGGTACTTGACCAGGTCGTCGATCAGGGAGAGGAGACCCTTGACGTCCCCCCCGCGCATGGGGGGGATGATCTCGAAGCTGATGAACGGACGGTCGGCGTTGGCGAGGTGCTCGGTGACTTTCATGCGGACCTAGTCGTAACGGGCCTCCAGCCGGATCTTCACCTTGTCCACGAAGGGGAGGACGTACTTGAGCGTCGCAAGGTCGACGTTGACCACCTTGGCCTCGCCTTCCAGCCCCTCGCTCTGAACGATGCGGTCGATCAGCTCGCCCTTCCTGTCCAGAAGATCGAGGGTGTAGGTGACGACCCACTCGTCCTCCTCGGGGTTCTCGCTGTCGAAGCCGGCGCGAAAGGTGGCCTGCGTCTCGGAAGAGCTGCCCCCGCCGCGGATGCGGCCCACGATCGAGTCCTTCACGGACGCGCCCGCGGGCTGGGAAAACTCCACCTTGGAGACCCGCACGGGCCCGACCGTCGCGTTGAGCTCGATCAGCTTGCCGAGCTTGTAGTCGACCGTCTTCTCGAACCGGAGGCTCCGCTCTTGAGCGGAGCTGATGGACGCGACCGCCACGAGGGCGACCGCGAGGATGACTGCTTTGCGCATGAAATGACCTCCTCTGCGAGTTGGGAGACTATCAGATAAAGTGCGCGCCATGACTCCCTGGCGCGGCGAGCGGACCCCCAAGCGGACGCTGCGCCTTCTCGGCGACGTGGCGGTGACGATCGCGGCCTTTGCCGCCGCGTTCCTGGCCCGCATCTACCTGCCGATCCCCTTCACCAGGGGCCTGCTTCCCGAGGACCGCCTGCTCTTCATCTTCGAGGAGTGGGGACCGGCGCTGGCGGTCCAGCTCATCTCCCTTTACGTCTTCGGATTCTACGACCCGCCAAGGCCGCGCAGCCGGCCCGAGGTGGCCCGCCGCCTGCTCGCCGCGGTGGGCCTGCAAGCGCTGCTGCTCATGGGCTGGTACTTCCTGGGCAACCGGATCTTCCCGCGCTCGGTGCTGCTGCTCTACCTGGTCTTCGACTTCGCCCTGCTGCTCGCCTGGCGGCTGTTTCTCGACCGCGCCGAGCGCCAGGGCGAGCGGCTCGTGGCCATCGTGGGCTGCGGCGAGAATGCGCGCGAGGTCGCCGAGGCGCTGCGCCTGCACCCGTGGCACGGCATGCGGGTCGTAGGGTTCGTCCCCCGGCCCGGCGAGACACCACCCCCCCTGGGGGCCACTGGCACGGACGAGGTGCTCGGGCCCTGCCTGGGCACGGCCGACGACCTTCCCGGCCTGCTCGCCGCGGGCGAGGTCGAGGACGTCATCCTCGCCGGCAGCGACGACTCCTGGCAGAGCCGCCTCCTCGACCGGCTGGCTGGCACCCGCCCCGCCCACACGAACGTGCTCCTCCTGCCCGGCCCGTTCGAGAGCCTGATCGGACGGATGCGCTACCGCTGGGTGCACGACCTGCCGCTGGTCGAGGTGGTGCGCGAGTCGGAGTGGCGGATCAACTGGCCGCTCAAGCGCCTGCTCGACCTGGCCGCGGGCTCGCTCCTGCTGGTCCTCTCCCTGCCGCTCCTCGCCGCCTGCGCCCTCGCCGTGCGCGCCACCTCCCCCGGCCCGGTCTTCTACCGGCAGACGCGCATGGGCCGCAGCCAGCGGCCGTTCACCCTGCTCAAGCTCCGCACCATGCAGGTGAACGCCGAGGCCGACTCCGGCGAGGTCCTGGCCCAGCCGGGCGATCCGCGTCTCACCCCGATCGGCGCCTTCCTCCGCCGGTTCCGCCTGGACGAGATCCCGCAGCTCTTGAACGTCCTCCAGGGGACGATGAGCCTGGTGGGGCCGCGGCCTGAGCGCCCCGGCTTCGTCCAGCGCTACCTCCAGGAAGTCCCCGGCTACGCCGAGCGCTTCTCCCTCGCCCCCGGCCTGACCGGCCTCGCCCAGGTCAACGGCGACTACCACTCGAGCGCGCAGAACAAGCTGCGCTACGACCTCGCCTACATGGCCAACTGGAGCCT
>DASUNJ010000232.1:0-4985 GCA_036277235.1 Thermoanaerobaculia bacterium
TCAACATCTGGTGGATGGGATGGCCGAACAACCGTGCCTTGGCTTGCATGTCCGTCCTCCTTGGAATGGCCCCAGAACCGGCCAGTAAAGAGAGTGCAACGCCTGTGCCGACGTTACAGGGCCGCGTACTCGACCCGGGCCTCGTTGACCTCTTCCGAGTAGGGGAGGACGCGGAAGCCTTCCAGGGCAGCGGCGCCCCGGAGGCGATCGTCGAGGCAGACGAAGCTCTCGCCGCGGGTGTTCCCTCCGCACCAGTCCAATGCGGCAGCGAGTTGGAACGCGTCTGCGGCCCGCAACGGATGTTTCGTCGCGAGTTGTGTTGCGAACTCCCTCACTTCAGTCCAAGGATCGATCTCGACGGCATGGGCGAGCAGGGAGAGGAGCGTGCTTTCTGAGGTCCGGACCTTCAAGGCTGCAATTCGACCTGCCCGGTTTGCTCGGGCCAAGGCTGCGTGGCACTCGACCGGGGTTGCCCACCAAAGGACCATCCTGGAATCCGAAGGGAGGAGGCTGGCCACTCTCAGGGTGCCGGGCTCCAGGATGACCAGGGAGATCAGCGCAGAGCTGTCCCAGAACCTCATCGGTTCTCGATCAAGTCTCTGAGGATCTCGGCTGCCACTTCAGGGTTGATGTTCGGTCGAGGAAGGTTCTGCAGCTCCTCCAGAGTGAGCTCACGGATCGGAGCGCGGTACTTTCCTTCACGGATCTTCCGAGCGACACGCTCTTCCAAGGTCTCGACAGGTTCGGCCCTTCCTTCGACACTCCCCTTTTTTGCCATGCGGCGATACTATGGCCCAGCCAGTGGTGTGTCAACACGCAACGCGCCTCACTCCTGTCAGGGTCCTTTCGACTTGCCGGCGATGGCCAGGAAGAGTTCCTGGACGACCTCCTTGAGCTCGATCGTGTAGAGGGACAGGTCGCGCAGGCTCTGCTCGAGCTGATCGGCGGAAGGGCGGACGAGCGCGCCTCCGGGCCTCGGCCGGACCTTGTGGGTCAGCCGCTCGTCGAGGAGCTGCAGCTTCTGGTAGGCGTCCTTGAGTCGCTGAGGGTCCATGTCACTCCCTTCCTATTGGCTGCGAGGGGATCCGGAGGGTGAAGTCCACGAGCCGCTCCAGCTCTTCCGGAGTCAACCGCTTGGAGTAGGACGGCATCGGGCCGTGCCCCTCCGCGATGCGCTGCCGCACCGCCGCGCGGTCCCCGCGCAGCACCATGGGGGACGACCGGAGGTCGAGGTGCGGGTAGAGCCGGACCGGCCGCTTCGGCCCCTCCCCGCTCGGCCCGTGGCAGCGTCGGCAGTAGGAGCGGTAGAGGCCGGGCGCGCTGCGGTCCCGGGCGCACGCCGCCAGGGACAGGAGCGGCATCGTAGCGAGCAGGAGCACGAGCACCGCCTTCAATTCGACTTCCCGCTCGGCTCCTCCCGCCGGTGAACCATGGTCGCCGTCGCCTGGTCCCGCGGCCTCACCACGAGCTCGTCGATGTTGACCCGCGAGGGCCGGGTGGCGGCCCAGACGATGCAGTCGGCGACATCTTCGGGAGTCAGCGGCTCCATGCCGCGGTAGACCGCCTTGGCGCGCTCGGCGTCTCCGGCGAAGCGGACCAGGGAAAACTCCGTCTCCACCAGGCCCGGGGCAATGTCCGTGACCCGGATCGGCTCGCCCAGCAGCTCCAGCCGCAGGGTGCGGGTGAGCGCCCTCTCCGCATGCTTGGCCCCGGTGTAGCCCGCTCCGCCAGCGTAGGTCTCGAAGCCGGCGATGGAGCCGATGTTGATCACGTGACCGTCCCCGGAAGCCCGCAGCTTCGGCAGGAGCGCCCGCGTCATGCGCAGAGTCCCGAGCACATTGGCCTCCCACATCCAGCGCCACTTGTCGTCGACCGCGGCCTCGATCCGCTCCACGCCGACGGCTCCGCCCGCGTTGTTGACGAGCAGGTGGAGAGCCTCGGGGAGCCGGCCGGCAAAGGATTCGACGCTCGCCTCGTCGGTGACGTCCAGGGGCAGAGGAGTTGCCGAGATTCCGATGGAATCGGCCACCTCCCGCAGACGGTCCTGGCGCCGGGCGCCGAGGAAGACCTGGAACCCGGCGGTAGCCAAAGCGCGCGCGGTGGCTGCTCCGATTCCCGAGCTGGCTCCAGTCACGACAGCCGTCTTCATTTGTTCTCCTAGACCTCGGCCGAGGGGCACAGGTCGGCCACCCGGCAGACGGGGCACTCCGGCTTGCGCGCCTTGCAGACCTTGCGGCCATGATCGATCAGCAGGTGGGACCAGGGCGTCCACTCTTCCCGGGGCACGAGCGGCAGCAGGTCGCGCTCGATCTTCTCGGGATCGGTCTGCTCGGTCAGACCCAGGCGGCGGGACAGCCGCTGGACGTGCGTGTCCACCACGATCCCCTCGTTTTTCCCGAAGGCGTTGCCGAGCACGACGTTGGCCGTCTTGCGGCCGACGCCGGGCAGGGCGTTGAGCTCTTCCATGGTGGAGGGCACGTCTCCACCGTGCTCGGTCACGAGGGCCCTGCCCAGGTTCTGGAGGGCGCGCGCCTTGTTGCGGTAGAAGCCGGTGGTCCGCACCAGCTCCTCGAGCTCGGGCGTGGGAATCTCGGCGTACTCGCGGGCCGTGGAGCAGCGGCGGAACAGGGCCGGCGTGGCCAGGTTGACCCGCTCGTCCGTGCACTGGGCCGCGAGAACGGTGGCGACCAGCAACTGGAGCGGGTTCTGAAAATCGAGCGAGCAACGGCTGTCCGGGTAATCCCGCTTGAGCCGGGAGAGGATCTCGTCCGCCCGGGCGCGCCGGGCCTTTCCCGGCTCTCGCCGCGCCTGTGCCGGAGTGATTCCTCTCGTCCGGACCATCTACTTCTCCGGGGTGAGGGCCCGAGCGACCCAGTTGAAGGCCGCGATCACCAGGCCGCCGAGGATGGCAGGAACGAAGCCGTCGACCCGAAGGCCCTCCAGGAGGATGTCGGCCAGGTAGAGCATGAGGCCGTTGATCACAAGGTAGAACAGACCGAGGGTCAGCAGGATCAGCGGGCAGGAGAGGGCGCTGACGATCGGCTTGACGATCAGGTTGATCAGGCCGAGCACCAGGCCGGCGATCAGCAGGTAGACGAGGCTCCCCTGGTAGTGGATTCCCGGCACGAGCCGGGCGGCGATCAGCAGGGCGACGCCGTTGAGCACGATCTGCAGCAGGGCGCGCAGCATGGATTCCTCCGTATTTCCGGCGGGATCTTATACCCCATCCACGATCTCGCGCGCAGCCTGCACCGCCTTGCGCTCGTTCTCGAAGGTCAGGCGGGCGATCCCCTCGTCCCAGGACATCCACTCGGCTCCGGACACTTCGCGGCGGTCGTAGTCGGCGGGGTCGCCACTCACGAAATCCAGGAGGAAGTAGTCGACCGTCTTGTGGACCCGTTTGTGCCCGCGGTCCACGAACCAGTACTCGACGCCGGGCAGGGGGGAGCGCACCCGGCCGGTCACCCCGGTCTCCTCGCGCACCTCCCGCACCGCGGTCTGCTCGGGCGTCTCCCCCTCCTCGATGTGCCCCTTGGGGAGCTGCCAGCGCTTTCCCTCCATCACCGAGATGAGGAGGATCTGCGAGCCGTGCACGATCAGGCCGCCGGCCGAGCGGTGCTCCTCGGTCTTCAGGGAGGAGGAGCCCTGCCGCGCTCTCCGCCGGGCAGCAGTCTTCGACTTGCCCCCGCGGATGTTGCTCAGTTGGTGGGCTCCTCGCCGCTCGGCACGGTCCAGGAGGGCAGGGTTGACGGATCGACCCCCACGGACCGCAGGGCATCGTCCCAGACCTGCTCGGGATCGGAAGCGAAGATCAGGTCGGACCGCACCGGCGCCGTGAGCCAGTCGTTCCGCAGGATCTCCTGGATGAGCTGGCCGGAGCCCCAGCCGGCATAGCCGAGGAACAGCCGGAAGCCGGAAGGCGGAGTCTCGGCGAGCCGCGCGAGGTCGCCGATGTGCTGGGTGATGGAGATGCCGGGCAGGACCTCCGAGGCCGCCTCGGTCTCCACCGGCCCGGGGGAGAACAGCACCGTCCCGAGCTGCGGCTGGACCGGTCCGCCGAAGTGGGCCACGTCCTCCATGTCCCCCTGCCAGCTCACCTCCATCCCTTCGAGGATCTCCTGGAGCTTGATGCCGGTGGGCCGGTTCACGATGAACCCGAAGCTCCCCTCGTCCTCGTGATGGAGCAGGAGCACGACGCTTTTGTGGAAGAACGGATCGAGGACCTGCGGCATCGCGAGGAGGAGCAGCGGCGTGGTGAGATCGGAGGCGATCGCCGTCATGCCCCTCATCTTACCCCGGCATCGCGGGCATCGCGAGGATACGGCTCGGTCTGTTATCTTTGCGATCGAGGTGTGAGGAGAGGACCATGAAAGACAGTTTTGGAAGTCGCACGGCCCTGAATGTGGGCGGCCGTGAGTACCGGATCGCCCGCCTCGGCGCATTGAGGGGCCGGGACCTCGATCGGCTGCCGTACGCACTCCGCATCCTGCTCGAAAACCTGCTGCGCCGCGAGGATGGCGAGGTCGTCACCGCCGGGGACGTCGAGGCGCTCGCCACCTGGGACCCCCAGGCCATGCCCTCCCGCGAGATCGCCTTCATGCCGGCCCGCGTCCTCCTGCAGGATTTCACCGGTGTGCCTGCCGTGGTCGACCTCGCGGCCATGCGCGATGCCATGGCGACGATGGGCGGCGATCCCAAGAAGATCAATCCGCTCCAGCCGGTCGAGCTGGTCATCGACCACTCGGTGCAGGTGGACGAGTACGGCAGCGCCGCGGCCTTCCTGATCAATGCTGAGAAGGAGTTCGAGCGCAACCGCGAGCGCTATGCCTTCCTGCGCTGGGGCCAGACCGCCTTCGACAACTTCAAGGTCGTGCCGCCAGACACGGGCATCGTCCACCAGGTCAACCTGGAGTTCCTGGCGACCGTCGTCGCCGACCGCCCCGACGAGCGCGGGCCGGTCGCCTTCCCCGACACCCTGGTCGGGA
>DASUNJ010000233.1:0-2059 GCA_036277235.1 Thermoanaerobaculia bacterium
AAGCCGCGATGGCCTCCTCGTCCCGGTCGATCAGGACCGGGATGGCGCCGCCGAGCCCGGCCGGGGCCAGAGTCTCCCGCGTCACCACCAGCGGCGCCCCGGCGTCGCTCGCCATGTGCTCCAGCCGCTCCGCCGGCAGCCCGGGCTCGAGCGGCAGGAACGCGCCACCGGCCTTGAGCACCGCGACCAGCGCGACCAGCAGCTCGGGCTCGCGGCCGAGATGGACGCCCACCCGCACTTCCGGCCCCACGCCCAGGGAGCGCAGGTGCCGCGCCAGCCGGTTGGCCCGGCGGTTCAGCTCGGCGTAGGTGAGCGTCGTGTCCTCCGAAGCCACGGCCAGCGCGTCCGGGCGCTCCGCGGCCCGCCGGGCGATCCGCTCGTGGACGAGCCCGGTCTCCAGCGAGGGGGCGAGCGCGGTGTCGTTGGCCTCGACCAGCAGCTGATGGCGCTCCTCCGCGCTCAGCAGCGGCAGGGAGCGGAGGTCGGCCCCCGGATCGGCCATGGCCCTCAGCAGGCTCGCGAAGTGGCCGAGCCAGCGCTGTGCCGTGGCGCCGTCGAACAGGTCGGCGCGGTACTCGATCGTCGCCGCCAGCCCCTCCGGCCGGCGCGCCACCGCCAGCGTGAGGTCGAACTTGGCCGCGCCGTTGTGGACCTCCGCGGCCTCCAACGCGAGACCTGCGGCCCGCGGCGCCGGCCAGGGCTCGTCCTGGAGGACGAACGCGGCCTGCACCAGCTGCGGCGACCCGGCCCCGCGCTCCGGCCGCAACGCCGCCACGAGCCGGTCAAACGGCAGGTCCTGGCGCGCGAAGCTCTCGATCACCGCGCCGCGCACGCGGCGGAGCAGGTCCCTTCCATCGGTCACGTCAACCCGCAGCACGAGGATGTTTACGAACATCCCCACCATCCGGTCCAACTCGCCCCGGTCGCGCTGGGAGACCGGCGCGCCTACGGCCAGGTCGTCCTGGCCGGTGTAGCGATGGAGCAGGAGCAGGAAGCCGGCGAGCAGGACCATGAACGGCGTCGCGGCCTCGCGCCCTCCCAACTCGGCCACCACCGTGACCGCGTCCGCCGGCAGCGCGAGCGACCGGAGGCCGCCTGCGCCACCGGTCTCGTCCGAGGCCGGGCGCGGCCGGTCGGTGGGCAGCTCCAGCGGCTCCAGGCCGTCGAGCCGGGCCCGCCACCAGGCGAGCTGGCGCTCCAGCTCCTCCGCCGGAGGCTGCTGCTGCCAGACCGCGTAGTCCACGTACTGAAGCTCCGGCTCGGGCAGCGGCGACGGCTCGCCCGCCGCGAAGGCGCCGTAGAGCGCGGCCAGGTCCTCCAGCAGCAGGCCGATGGAGCCACCGTCCGCGATCAGGTGGTGCAGGGTGACCAGCAGGAGGTGGTCGTCCGGCGCCGTCAGCTCCAGCAGGGTGAAGCGGGCCAGGGGCGCCGTCTCCACGTCGAACGGGCAGACCGCCTCCTGCCGCGCCCGCTCCTCCGGCAGCGCGCCGTCCAGATCGATCTCGCGCAGGGCGATCTCCAGCCTGGGCACGATCTCCTGGACCGGCTGCCGGTCGCGCAGAGGGAAGGCGGTGCGCAGCGGCTCGTGACGACGGCCCAGCGCCGCCACGGCGCGCCTCAGGGCGTCGCGGTCCAGCGGACCGCGGAGCCGCACGGCCGCCGTCATGTTGTAGGCCGGGCTCCCGGGCGCGAGCTGCTGCAGGAACCAGATCCGGCGCTGGGCTGCGGCGAGCGGGAGACCGCCGTCGCGCAGCGCGCGGCGCAGCGGCGGCGCCGTCGCCGGCACCGAGCCACGGGCGTCCTCGACCACGGCGGCCAGCAGGGCCACCGTCGGCGCCTCGAACAGCGCGGACACCGGCAGGTCCACCTCCAGCGTCTGGCGGACCCGTGCCAGCAGGCGGACGGCCAGCAGCGAGTGCCCGCCCAGCTCGAAGAAGGTCTCGTGCACTCCCGCCGGAGCGCGGCCGAGCACCTCGGTCCAGAGGGCCGTCAGGACCTCCTCCAGCGGGCTCGCCGGGCGGGCTGCAGCGCACACCGGGCCGGGCTCCGGAGCTGGCAG
>DASUNJ010000234.1:0-4256 GCA_036277235.1 Thermoanaerobaculia bacterium
CGGCGGCTCCGACGAGCCGGCGGAGAAGGCGAGGTGGTGAACGGAGAACGCAGCAAGGGCTAGGACGGCAAGGAACAACATACGTCTCATCAGGCAAGGGCTCCCTAGGGGTTGGTGCAGCGACAGCGCTGGCGGTTATGCGAACTGGACTATAACTTGAAGGGCGCCCCAGGCGCAAGACCGGCCGCAGCGGCCTCTCAGCTCCGCGGCGGGAGCTGAGCCAGGAAGCCCGCCAGCTCGACCGCGTCCTCCAGCCGCGCGCAACGGCCGTGGAAGACGAAGCCGATGGTCCGGCTGGGCGCGGGCTCGCGGAAGGACACGTAGCGCACCAGGCCCGAGCAGTCCAGGCCGGCCGCGACGGTCATCCGGGGGAGCATCGCGCACCCGCTCCCCGCGGCGACCAGGTGGCGCAGCGTCTCGAGGCTCGCCGCCTGCACCGGGTTCAAAGCGGAATCCGGGGTCGTGCCGCACGCCTCCAGAGCCTGCTCCCGCAGGCAGTGCCCGCGCTCCATCAGCAGCATCTCCCGCGGCTCGATCTGCCCCAGACTGACCTCCGCCTCGTTGGCGAGCGGGTGGTTGGAAGGGACCGCCAGCAGGAAGGGCTCGCGCAGGAGAGGGGTCTCGGTCAATCCCCATTCGCCCGTCGGCAGGCAGACGATGGCCGCGTCGATCAGCCGCTGGCGCAGCATCTGGAGCAGGGAGTCCGTCATCGCCTCCGTCAGCACCAGCTCGAGCTTGGGATAGCGCTCCCGCAGCGCGGCGAGGAACCAGGGCGCGTAGTAGGGCCCGATCGTGGGGACCAGGCCGAGCCGGAAGCGGCTGGTCAGACACTCCCGGTGGGTCCCTCCTGCCCCGATGCCGGCGAGCTCCTCCAGCATCGAGCGCACGCGCTGCACCGCCAGTTGCCCGGCCGGCGTCAGCGACACGTGCCGGGAGGTCCGCTCGAACAGCCGCTCCCCCACCGCTTCCTCGACCTTCTTGACCGCGGCGCTCAGCGATGGCTGGGCGATCGCCAGGTCGTCCGCGGCCTTCCCGAAGTGGAGCCTCTCCGCCAGCGCGACCACCGCGCGCAGGTCCCGGATCGACAATCCGTCGAGCCTGTCCATAGGAGATCCCGATCGCATCGATAGCGCTCCTCGCCTTGTTCAATCGAATCTGTACGGGTACATTATGACAAAGCCAGGAGGTCCCGGGGTTGAGGTAGGGGTTTGAGTGACTGTCTCAAGTCTCGTGGGATCGTTCAAATGCAGTCATGAAAGGGCTCGGCCGGTGCGCACCGACCGAGCCGATTTCTTTTTCAGGGAGAAAAACGTCAGCGCCGGCAGACCGCCGACTCGGGATAGCGGGCCACGCGCTCGATCTCGGACTTCGGGGTGTCGGCCAGGAACTCCGTCTTGCGGAACGCGGCCGTCACCAGCTCGCGATTGATCTCCCGCGTGTACGGGACCAGGCGTCGCGCCACGTCGCCCTCGGCATCCGCATCCAGGTCCAGAACCCGGACGGGGGTCGAGCACGAGAAGTCCACGTCCTTCAGGTCCAGGCTGCGGACCTTGCGGCGGTCCCGGGTGCGGAAGTGGACGCGCCCCTTGTCCACCTCGTAGACGATGCTCCACTGGGTGTAGCCCGGCTGGGCGACCTGGTCGAGGGTGTCGAAGGCGTAGCGGACCGGGTCCGTCCCCTTCGCCTGGAAGCCCCGCACCCGCTCGGCGGCGCGGCCGAAGCGGGCCAGGGATGAGCGCCCCTCCTGCTGTGCGCTGCGCAGCGAATCGGCATAGGTGCTGTTGGCGAGCGCGGCCACCGGGAGCTTCTGTCCGGTGTGGGCGACCAGGCGGCCGGCCAGGTACTCCACGGTGGCGACCTGCCCCTTGCGGTCGGCGACCAGGTAGTGGAGGGGAGCGCCGCCGGCGATCCGCAGCGTCTTGTCGGCCTGGAGGACCTCCTCTACGGTGGCGTGGTTGTCGAGGTGGTACTGGATCCACTGCAGAATGTCCACGGCCGGCCGGGCGTCCGCCGCGGGGTACTCGCTGCCCTCGAGCCACATCAGCTCGATGGTGAGCCCCTTCTCGTTGATGCCGCCGGAGGGAAAATCGCGGCCGTACTGGTTGAAGGTCACGCTGCCGTACTTCGAGGTCCAGCTCGCGGGCTTGGGATCGCCCTCGGCATCCGCCTTCCGGGCCACCCCCCGCTTGTTGACGACCAGCAGGCCGTCCCCGACCGCCCAGTCGTAGTTCTTGCCGAAGACGATGCGCCCGCCGTCGCGCAGGCAGAACGTGGTGCAGGCGGAGGCGGGTACGGACAGGGCCAGGGCGGCGAGGACGGCGGGCAGCTTGGTTCTCATACGCTCTCTTACGGACGGGCGTACCCGCGGGTTTAACGGTCTACGGCTCCAGAGCTTCCGCGGATTCGCCGGCAGGGTCCAGATTGCCGTGCCTCAACTCACCCAGCATCTCGAAGGCCGCTTCCCCGTGCTCCTCGGGTACCTGGAGCAGGATCGGTCCGACGAGAGGGTTGAAGCCGGGTATCCGGCCCAGGACGAAAAGATCCTGGATCTGCTCGCCCTTCTTGAAGTAGGGGATCTTCTCTTCGAGGAGCAGGGATTCCGCAAGAGCCAGAGCCGCGGGATCGGTCCCCTCGAAGACAGTTACGAGGTGGAGGTCCGGATGGACAATCTCGGCGGGAGGGGCCTCGGTGAGCGGTACCTCGCAGTCCACGCAGGTGAAGAAGCCTTCCCTGTACTCGCTACCGCATTCTGGGCAGTACATGGCTATCCCCTCCTTCCCGATGAGTATAGCGGAAATGGGCTTGCGGTACATTATTGACACGGTGCGGCTCCACCTCTACACTCACCGAAAGATCTAAGGTAAGGGGTGCTGAAGTCATGACAAGCCGCACTTGGTAGCCGCCAGTGCACCTCGTCATCCAATGCACCTCCTGCTAGAGTCTCGAGGAACTGACAACCCATTTAAAGTGCTTCTGACCCTTACCTACCTGTGCCGTCCTTCGAGGTTGAAGGAGTAGCTGGGTTTGGAAGGCACCGCCACATGAAAGAGGATCCAGAGCGATCTGACGAGCCGACATGAAGGTTCTGACCATCCTCGGGATGTACTCCGCTTCCTCCCAAAGATCCAACAGGCAGCGGACGAACACCGGGTAGCTCTGGGCTTTTTGCCAGCATCTGTTTACGAACACAGTGCCATAGAGGGCAGGCTCTGGGTGGCTGTAGCAGAGACAGGGGCAGGCGAAGCATACTTAGGCCACCTGCTGTTTGGAGGAACCTACCCAGATCTCAAGGTAATCCAACTTTTCGTGTATCCCGGACACCAGCGATCTGGTGTCGGATCTCGCCTAATCCAAGAACTAGTCATCATGGGGGAGCAGCGTCAGTACATTGCAATCACTGCGAGAGTCGCAGCAGACCTCCCGGCTAATACATTCTGGGAAAAGCACTACTTCCGTTGCTCACGTCAAGTCACTGGAGGCAAGAGCACTCATCGAACCATCAACATCCGGGTTCGGTATCTCCAATCTCCCAGTCTATTCGATCTTTCTACCACTATATCTCCTCCCGCTGCTGAGGTAGCAGGCTATGAGGCATCGCCTACTCTATGGACTCCTCGGTACGCACTGGATCTAAACGGGATCTTCGACCTGCTTCAACACAGAAGAGCGTACTCAGCCGTCAGTTCCCTGCTACGCGCCGCTTTTAATCACTTCATTCACATAAGCCTTACAGCGGAGGCGCACACTGAACTAACTCGCCGCACGCCTTCCGAGAGTAGCCAAGACCCAATGCTGGAGCTCCTTCATCAACTTCCCGTGCTTCCGCCCGTGAGCACCGAATCCCTTTCGCCCTTGGTCGAAGATCTCCGATCTTTGATTTTCCCACGGCGCAGCAGAATTCGGAAGGGAGCCACGCAGGACAATTCGGACCTCACTCATTTAGCACTGTGCATCCAGCAACACCTCACCGGCTTTATTACCAATGAAAAAGCGCTGCTACGCAGTTCGATCGACGTGCACCGCAAATATGGACTTGAAATTCTAAGCCCATACTATTTCGTCGAGCCTACCTATGGCTCATTGAAGTGGCCCCTGTCCATACAAGCTCAATTCGCCCAATCCAAAGTATCATTCGACGAACTCGGCGATAGCGAGTTGGCGGATGCACGGGAGCTCCTTAGGTCTCTCAATGTGGAAGATAAGGAGGCGCAAGTCGCGCTCGATCCAGGAACTAGCGGGAACCTCAGAAGGCGAAT
>DASUNJ010000235.1:0-13404 GCA_036277235.1 Thermoanaerobaculia bacterium
TCCCCCTCTCCGTCTACGTCGACCACCTGGTCCACCTGATCGATGTGGCGGGCGAGGAGCACGTGGGGATCGGCACCGACTTCGACGGCATCCCCGACGTCGTCTCGGGTTTTGAAGACGTCTCCCGCTTTCCCGATCTCACTGCCGCCTTGCTGGATCGCGGCGTGGACAAGGCGGGTGTCAAGCTGATCCTGGGAGAGAACTTTCTGCGGGTGTTGAGAAAAGCGGAAGAGGCAAGCTGAGCGTTCGGCCATGCCGGAATACATCGGTGCCTATCGCTTGGAATCCCTTCTCGGCCGGGGCGGGATGGGCGAAGTGTTCCTGGCGTGGGATGAGCGGCTGGAGCGCCGCGTGGCCATCAAGCGCATCCGGGAGGACGCCTTCGCCCTCGCCCATCAACGCGAGCGCTTCCGGCGCGAGGCGCGGATGGCTGCCCGACTGAGCCATGCGGCCGTCGTGCAGATCCACGACCTTGTCCTGGACAGCTCCGGCGACGGGGGCGATGCCATCGTCATGGAGTACGTACAGGGCACGACCCTGGCGGAGAGGATGGCCCAGGGTCCTCTCGAGACCATCCACGCCGTGCGGCTGGCCCGCGAGATCGCCGAGGGGCTCGCCGCAGCCCATGCAGCCGGCCTGATCCATCGCGACCTCAAAGCTGAAAACGTGATCGTTACGCCCCTGGGCCACGCCAAGATCCTGGACTTCGGCCTCGCCCGGCCCCTCCCAGGCGAAACCGGGGAGGACGATCTGCTGACCCATCACGGCGCCGTCCTCGGCACCAGCTATGCCATGTCCCCCGAGCAGGCGGGCGGCGAGGAGCTCGACGAGCGCTCCGATCTCTTCTCGCTGGGCGTGCTCCTGCGCCAGATGCTGACCGGCCGCTCGCCCTTCCTTGGCGAGAACTCCCTCGGAACTCTCAAGCGCGTGCTCACCGAGCAGCCGCCCGCCCTGGCGTCGGTCCGGCCCGGCCTGCCGGCGGGGCTCGCCTCCCTGGCCGACAGCCTCCTGGCCAAGAACCGCGACCAGCGCCCCCGAAGCGCCGAGCAGGTGGCTCGCAAGCTGGAGAGGATCGAGCGCGAGCTCGCTGCCGTGGCCGGCGGGGAACAGTCGACGGCCGCCTTCCCGGTCCTGCCCTGGCTGCCGGCGGCGTCTCCGCCTTCCGCAACCGGCTGGGCGCTCCCGCGCGGCGGTTGGCTGCCGGCGGCCCTCGCCGTGCTGATGGTCCTGGCCGCGACAGCCGCCTACCTCCTGACCCGGAGCCCGGGACCGGAGCCTCTCCGCGTGATCGTCGTCAAGCCGGAGATCCCGTCTCCGGAAGACGAAGGGCTGGCGCTCACCGCGTCCGGCCTGCTGACCGCGGCGCTGAACGGCCTGGGAGGGCTTCAAGGGATCGTGCCCCTGGACCCCAGTCTGATCACGGGCTCGGTGGCGTCGCCCCTGCAGGCTGCCCGCAACGTGGCCGCGGACGAAGTCCTGGTGAGCGCCGTCCAGAGGGAAGGAGAGCTGGTCCGGGTGTCGCTGCGGCGCATCAGGGCGGACGGCGGGCAGGTCCTGTGGTCGGACTCCTGGGTCGTTCCCATGGACCCCGGAGGGCTCCGTCTCCTGGCCGACATGGTCGGCAGCCGGCTGGGGAGCGCCTATCCCGCCTCCCTCCCGCATTCGGGTGCTCTCCCTCGTCTCCAGGTCCGCAACGAGGACTACTCCGCATTCCTGGAGATCCGGCAGCGGATCGATTCCGGCAAGGCCCCTTCGCCGTCGGATCTCGAGCAGCTCGACCGGATCCTCCGGCGCTCTCCCCGCTTCCTCGAAGGCTGGATCCAGGCGGCGAAGCTGGCAGTCGCGCTGTTCCGGTCCACGCACGAGCCCGCCGATCTCGAGCGCGCCCGCATGTATGTGGATGGAGCCCGGAGGATCGCTCCCGATGACACCCGCACCCTCCGCGAGAGCTTCAACGTCGCTTTGCAGGGCGAGCGCAACCAGGAGGCCGAGGAGATCCTGCGCCGGATCGAGGCGCAGCTTCCGGGAGATCCCGACGTGCTGTTCCTGAGATATCGGCTGCTGGACGGCCAGGGCAGGACTGCAGAGGCGGAGAAAGCCTTGCGCAGCGCAGTCGAGCGGGCGCCGTCCTGGCGCAACGTCTACTGGCTGGCAAAGCTCGAAACCGATCGTGGAAGGGTCCCGGAGGCGCGCCAGCTCCTCGAAGGGCTCCTCGCCCAGTCCCCCGGCAACGTCTGGGCTCAGGGGCAGCTCGCCTACCTGGAGCTGGTCTACGGCGACCTGGAGCGGGCGGAGCGGATCTACGGCGAGCTGGCCCTTTCCAACTCCAGGCATGCCTATACGAATCTGGGAGCCGTACGGCTGCTGCGCCGCCGCTATCCGGAGGCGAAGGAAGCCCTCGGCCGCGCGCTGGAGCTCCAGCCGGGGGACATCACCACGACGGCAAACCTTGCCGATGCCGAATGGAACCTGGGGAACCGGGTGGCCGCCAAGGCTCTGTACGGAGCCGTGCTGCGGCGGCTCGCGGACAGCGAGGCCGCCTCACGCCTGCCGCCCGAGGAGCGGATGACCCAGGCCCACTGCCTGGCACGCCTGGGCCGGACAGGCGAGGCCGGAACCGCTGTCCGGCGGGCTCTGGGCGAAAGGCCGGGCGATCCCCAGCTCCTTCACCGGGCCTCTTTGGTTCACGCCCTCATCGGCGACGGCGAGACGGCCGTGACATATGCGAAAGCGGCCCTCGACGGCGGCATACAGCCGCGCTTTTTTGCGGATCCCGCCTTCGATCCCTTGCGGCGTGAGATCAGTCTGGCGGTCCAGGCGGCGCGTCGGGAATGACGATGGGGCCTTTGGGCCGCTTCACCGCCTTGGGCTTTGTCGCCCGATTGATCACACGCCCGGACCCGGACTTCGGCCCATCCGGCGAGTGGAGCACGACCGTGTACGAGTAGCTGGGCGCTTTCGCCCGTGAACCGCGGCCCCGGTTTCCGGCTCCCCTCATCTTTTCACGAACGGCGACCAGCTTCTTGAAGGGCCCGCGCCTCACGGAGCCCGGGAAGCGCACCGTGACATTGGGCCTGGGCGATATCCCCTCAGGCCCCGTCCCTTCAGCTATCCAGTAGACCCACTCCACGGCATCGGTCAGCTCGATCGAGCTCGGATCGACCTCGACCCGGTTGTCTTTCTCGTTCCAATTTACAAAGACATAGATCTCTTCAGCCATAGATCATCCCTCCCTGGTCTGGATTCGAAATACTTTAGCCGAAAAACCAGGCGTCGAAAGCCCGCGCGAACCGGCGGGGAGACTCCGGATCGGTGCGGAAGTAGAGAGACGGCTCGATCAGCTCCAGCTCCATCAGGGCATGGCCGCCCGAGTCCAGCCGGGCCAGATCGACCCGGGCGTAGAGCGGCGGGACGGGCAGGGACTCCACGATCCGGTGCCCCAGCTCGATCAAAGAAGCCGGAGGCTCGACCGGCAGGATGAGCCCGCCGTGCTCCTCCTGAACCCGGAAGTCCTCCTCCTTGGGCGACTTCAGGACGGCGTGGCTGAGCTCGCCGCCGAAGTAGAAGAGCGAGTGCTCGCCCTCCTCGACGATGCTCCGCAGGAAGGGCTGCGCCATGATCTCCCGCCCCGCGAACGCCGCCTCCATCTCGCTGCTCCAGCGGTCGCCCCGCCGCAGACGGTAGGTGTGGAACGCGCTCGCGCTGATCACGGGCTTGATCACGATCTCGTCCGCATCCAGCTCGCCAAACAGGTCGGAATGCCGGCTCCGGTCCCAGACGGTGGGGACGACGGGGAGCCCGCGCGCCTCCAGATCCCGAAGATAGGTCTTGCGCGCGTTCCAGCGGACCAGCTCCAGGGGATTGGCGAGGCGGGCGTCCGACTCAATCTCTTCGAGGACAGCGAGGAACTCCTCGGGATGCTTGTGATAGTCCCAGGTCGAGCGGATGACCACGGCGTCGAACCGTTGCCACCCGCCGCTCTGGCGCCACGGAACATGCTCCACGGCCCAGTCGAGCTCGGCCAGGGGAGCCTCGGCGAGCTTGTCGTCGGTCACATAACCGGCCAAGTCGTCGGTGGTCAGAAAGGCGCATGTCCGCATGGGCGGGGCAGCCTACCATGTGCCAGAATCCCGGCATGGCCCTCCGAAAGAAAACACCGGACCCTCTGGAGAAGCTCCGGAAGATCTGCCTCGCCCTGCCCGGCGTGACCGAGCGGCTCAGCCACGGCGAGCCGACCTGGTTCATCCAGGGCAAGAAGACCTTCGTGAACTACGCCAACCACCACCATGACGACCGACTGGCGTTCTGGTGCGCCGCCCCGGACGGTGCCCAGGAGGTGCTCGTCGCCGAGAGCCCCGAGCGCTTCTTCCGTCCGCCCTACGTGGGCCACCGCGGCTGGCTCGGCGTCTACCTGGACGTCCCGGTCGACTGGGACGAGATCGCCGACCTGGTCGCCGCGGCATACCGGACGGTGGCCCCGAAGAAGCTGCTGGCCGAGTTGGACCAGGGGGGGTGAAACCTTTTTCGGCTCCTCGTCGTCCTGTCTAGAGAAGGAGGAGACTACGATGATCAGGAAGATCCTGCCGATCGCTTTGCTGACCCTGGGCCTTGGAGCCCTTCAAGCCCGTGCCGCCATGCCTGCCGATAGCGACAACCTCTGGATCCACATCCGCGTCCTTGACGCGAAGGACGGCCGCGTTTCCATCAACCTCCCCATCTCCGTGGTCGAGAGGATGGGCAACGTCTTCCCCGCGGATTCCCCGGACAAGGGGCACGGACGGCTCCGCTTCAACGACGAGGACATCACCGTGTCCGACCTGCGGGAGATCTGGGCCGATCTCCGGAAGCATCCGGATGCCACGTTCATCACCGTCGACGAGGTCGACTCCAAGGTCCGCGTCGCCAAAATCGCAGGCAACCTGGTCGTGCGGGCGCACGAGAAGGGTGCCGGCCGCGACGAGCAGGTCGAGATGAAGATCCCGGGCACGGTCGTGGACGCGCTGCTCTCGTCCCCGGGCGAGCAGTTCAACGTGGGCGCCGCCCTGAAAGCCCTGGCCCGTGAGGGCGAAGGCGACATCGTGACCGTCACCGGCGACGGCGAAACCGTGCGCATCTGGATCGATGCCAGCGCTGAAAGCCAGGCCCGCTGATGAAAACCACGGCGAAAGTCCTGCTGATCCTCGTGGCCGCCTTCGGAGTCCTCCTCATGGGCTCCGGATTCCTTCTCGCCGCGAGCATCGTCCAGTCCGGATTGGTGACGGTCAAGGTCCACGAGTCCGGCCCGGACGGAACACGCCTCTACCTGCCGGTTCCGGCGGTGCTCGTCCACGCGGGCCTGAGCGTGCTGCCCGCTCTGATCGAAGAAGACGTCTGGGAGGAAGTCCGCACCGACCTCGGCGAGTGGGCCCCGGTAGCAGCCGAGGCTCTCCGGGCCGTGGAGGATGCGCCCGACGCCGTGCTGGTGGACATCGAGAACGACCACGAGAGCGTCCGCATCGAGAAGGACGGCCGCACGCTTGAGATCCAGGTCAGGGACGGCAAGGACAGCTTCGAGATCTCAGTGCCGGCCAGCCTGCTCGGCCGCGTCGCCCGAGAGATCGCCTGACCGCAACGCATGAACGACTCCCGCGACCAGCTCCCTCTGCTGCTGGTCGCGGGAGATCGCCGCGAACCGGTCGCCGAACTGAAAGCCATAATATCCAAACTGTGAGTGGTTGCCGCCGCGGATCACCACCCACTCCGTTCCCGGCGGAAGGCGCGCGGCGTTCTCCCGCGCTCTCTCCGGGCTCGCCAGCCGGTCCCGTGTAGCAAGGATTTTCGTGACCGGAATCGCGAGCCTCGAGAGGTCGCGGTCGCGCGGATGCGTGGTGCCGACGAGGATCAGGCCCCTGGCCCCGCCGGCATCGGGATTGCGACCCCCATACTCCGCCGCGTAGAAGCCTCCCTTGGAATGCCCGCCGATCATCCAGCTTCCGGATTCGAGAATCTTCCGGGCGCGGTACGCGCCCTCTGTATAGCCCGCCTCCGTGGAGTAACCCCGCAGGGGCAACTTCACGAGCACTGCGGGATGGCCGGCCTCCGCGACCGATCTCAGGAACGGAACGTACGCCTTCGGGGCGACGAGGCTCCCCGGAAAGAAGACGAGGCCCACCTTCCGTGCGCGGCATGGCTTGAAGCTGAAGATCTCGGCAGTTTCCTTGACCGAGATGCAGCCGTCGTCGCGCAGCGCCGAATCCGGCACTCCCCAGGCCTGGAAAGCGATCAGGTTCCAGGCGAGGAACACGACCAGCGCGACGCTGCCGATCCGGACCCACCAGCGATGGATCGTCTGCCACTTCACGGGTTCAGCGCCTCCAGGAGGAATCGCCCGGCCTCGACCGTCAACAGGGCTTCGAAATGGCCGCCCTTGACGCGTCGGAGCGGCAGCGCGAGGGCTGCCTTCTCCTGGGGAGACAGCCAATCCTGGCTCGCCACAGTCGCATGCTCGTCGCCCTCTGCCGTGGCCAGCGCTTCGAGAGTGGGACGCCGCCGCAGCCAGGCGTCGCCGGTGAAAAAGGTTTTCCATTCCTTCCCGTCCCGCACCAGGACGGCGCGGTCCGGCGTCGGCTGGTCCGTGCTCCCCACGACATAGACCCGCGTGTTTCCGAAGCGGGGAGAGTCCGCCCGCAGCAGCTCCTGGAAGCGCCGCGCGTCGGAAAGAACGCGACCGAGCTCCGCGTCCCGGCCCTGGACGGACCAACCGTATTGACGCCAGCTCTCCGGGTCCCACAGGTCGACGTCCAGCGGCCGTCCCTTCTCGTCCAGGAACAGGTCGCGGCGATAGATGGGGAGGTCCTGGAAGAGGGATGGAAACGTGAACAGAACCTCGGGGCTCATGAAGCGGCCCACCAGCGGGACATAGCGCCGGCCGCGGTCGAGCTCGCGGAGGATGCGCAGGCTCCCGCCGTTCGAAGCTCCCACGAGCACCAGCCGGCGGACCGCAAGACCCGCAGGCAGGTCGTACTTCGCCAGATACCGGCACAGGTGAGCGCCACTCGACTGGCAGACCAGGTCCACCTCGAGCGTTTCGCGCCCCTGCTTCCGCCGTATCTCCTCCAACTGCCGGCGCAGCCGCCCGGCGCTCTCCGTCAGGTCCCGCCGCCAGTCGTAGCCGAAGAAGAAGAGCGTCTCCTCCGGAACGTAGCCTGCCCGGATGAGCAGCTCGCGGAGAGGACCGTAGATCGGCTTGTGGATGCCGAACACGCTGATCTGATCGATGGGGCCGGCGGGCTCGAGGACATCCTGAGGGCCGAGGGCCAGCCGGGAGCCGTCGTCGTCGGGACCCAGAAGGTTCCTGCCTTCTCCCCAGACCACCTCGCCCGTCCTGGCATCCCGAAGCACGACCCCGGTGACCCCAGGCACGAACACCACGGGCACCGACGGCGGCTTGGCCGGAGGGCGCTCCGGAAGGCCCGCGTACTTCGGGACGCAGGCGGCGAGCAGAAGGAGGAGAACAAGCGCGGCTCTGAATGGCACCGGGGGAGTCTACATTGGCCCCGGCGGCTCCAAGCTTTCTTGGGCGGATTAAAAAGTCTTCGGCCGGCTCCAAGCTCCTTGGGACGGCTCCAAGAGTCTCAGATCCGTCCAGAATCTCTTAGGACGGATCTAAGAGCCTCAGATCGGCCCGGAACTTCCTGAATCGGATCTAAGGATCTTAGGGCCGATCCAAGAAGCTTAGACCGGATCTAAGAAGTTTCGCGGCGGATCTAAGAAGCTTAGCTCGGATCTAAGAAGCTTAGCTCGGATCTAAGGATCTTAGGACGGATCTAAGAAGCTTAGGATGGATCTAAGCCTTTTAGATCGGATCTAAGAGGCTTAGCGGCGGATTTAAGAGGCTTAGGGCCGATCTAAAGGCCTTAAATCGGATCCAAGGCCCTTAAATCCGTCCTAAGAAATTTTGGCCCGATTTCAGGAGTTTGGACCCGATTCCGAACGGCTACGGCTGGTTCTTTCTCCGCAGAAGCGCCGCACCCGATTGACGACCAGCCGGAGGAGGGCGTACCCTTCTTAAGTGCAGCAGCTAGACCAGGTTGCAATGCGAGGCTCGGTGAGGGATCGAACGTTATCAGCGCCGCAGCCCCGCTGATGCGAATCGCTGCTGGAAAGGTTGGTGACATGGTGGGCATGTCCCTCAAAACAAGTGCCGAAGCAGAATGCCTTTACGCAACTGTCGCGGGTGAATTCTCGTTGGAAGAGGCAGAGAAGATATTTCTTGAAATTCTTGACGCTGTTGCACAGCACAGGTATGAAAAGGTGCTCTTTGATGGACGGAAAATCTCGGGAAAGCCCACAGACATGCAACGGTTTTACTATGGAGAATTCGTGGCCCGAGCGGTGGTAGATTTCACAGAACAAACCGGGCTGCCCAGCCCAAAGTTCGCATACGCTCTTGAAGAGCCATTAGACCCGCGGAGGTTTGGAGAGAATGTCGCAGCAAACCGGGGCATGCATGTAAAGGCCTTCGATAATCTCGAAGACGCCCTGGAATGGCTCGGAGTGGCGCGCTCATAGACGACGAACCTTACAAGCCCAACCTATGAGCGCCGATCAAATAACTTCCAACTTCGTCCAAGCAGCCGATGGGCTGGGCTTCTCGTTTGAGCCAGCGTTTACGGTTGTGATGAAGGACGGCTCCGTGATTCAGAGCCTTGGTTTCGTGCGGCACTTTGGCTCTGAGCTTGGAACGCTAATCTTCTCTGAGTCGGAGTGCCCCTCAACGCGCGAGTGCGAGGAACTCCAAGGCATGGGTTACTTCTACTCGTTGCTCTTTGGGTGTTTCTACGAGTTTGATGAGCAGCTCTTCAAAGACACGCTCAACGATTGGGGCTTCTTCGGCAACGAGCAGGAGCGTCCCAACTGGTACCTCCAACACTCACCTAGCACGTAGCTCGGCTCTGAATGGCACCGGGGGAGTCTACATCGCCGAATCTGCGCCGATCCGGGACCGGCGTCGCCGGATTTAAAGGTCATCGGCTCCTTCCGGGGGCCTTCCCGGATGATTCGGGCACTTGGCCGGACGGTCCGGGAAAGTTGCCCGAAGAATTCGGGAAGTTGCCCGGAAGGCCCGGGAGTCCCTCCGGGCCGTCCGGAAATCGCTTCCGCAATCCCGACCCCGAGGGGGCAAACCTCGTCTCGAAGGGCCAGACCCCGCTTTCAAGCCGTGCTCCGTCGCTGGAGGACGCTTACGCGGCAACTCTCCGCCGCAGAAGCCGTCGTCCGAGGGGATGCTTATGCGACACCCGGCTGTCGGATGACTGCGGAAGACCTCTCGGGGCCAAGGTGGCTTCTATGCTCCGAGAGCGAGCCAAGGCTGCCCCTTCCTCAAGCTGCTTATACGCGGCCTTCGACATCTTTGACGAGCTTGCGCAAGTGGCGTATAATTGTGAGCAAGTAGGAGGCTCAACGAGATGGCACGACCTCCGGCGCGGTCGAGGATGGCGACGTTCGTTCTCGATGGAACATTGTGAGCTGACGGTTAAAAAGAGGCTGTTAGTTAGCCGTCCGGAGACCCATGATGCCAGTAACGCGCTTCAATCAACTGATATCAGAGATGCATAGTAGGTGCGTGTCACATGGCTGACGGCACTTTCTTAGCTTCTTCCCGCGAGTTCCTCGTGCTGTCGAGGAATTACTTTTTCTTCCTTCTTTTCGTGGTGATCTTTATTGGCTGGGGGCTACCATACATCTACGTACTTTTTGAATCGTTTTACTGGCGCATTATGCTTGGCAGATCTCCGGTCGGAAGGCGACTCAGTGCCGACGCCATTCGTGACTTCCGTCGGTTTCTCGCCGCACATGAACTCGACCGGGGAATAACGAGGCCCGCGGCAGTCCTGTTTGCCATTCCGGCTAGACTAGCGTCGCTACGAGAATTGGGGCGGATGCTTCGCCGCCTGAAGAAGACCGAAGCTCGGGTTCTCTACCGTCAAACCCTTGAGAATCTCGCAGAGGGGTGGCGAGCAGGTCTCCAGACGTCCGTTGTCATCGAATACCTTCAAGTACTTGAGCGTATTGATACACCCGTTGAGGTGGATCGCATCCTGGGCAAAGTGCTTACTGCCAACGTAACCTATTTGCTTGGTGACCTTGAGAAGGGCCATCGCTTAGCGCGCAAGGTAATGGAGTCGGCGCGTGAGCATGATGAGCCAGGTAAACCCTACTATCAGTGGCTCGCGTCCTATGCTTTGTGGAACTCAAGGCTCTTCATGGGTGAGTTTGATGTGGCTGCGAATGAACTTGGTGATCTCTGGCGCAGCCAATATGCCTGCTACTCGGAGGCGGTAAAGAATCGGCTTCATGAGTTTTATCAAGCAAACCCTGCGACCCTTGACCCTATCGCCTCCGTTCCTCGGCATCTCATTCTTGCGAGTGCCCTGAAAGGGGAGTCCATTATCACTGGACGGACTCAAGCTAAGGTATTAGATAAAGCGGATGAGCGGGATCAAGCGGAAAGTTGGGTTGAACAATGGTACAAACTTGGCCAATCCCTATGCGAGCCCGCGCCGATAGCGCTAGATTTCACACACGCCTACATGGCCCTATACTGTACTGTAGTAGAGCCACTCTACCCGCCTCCTGAACTCTTAGGGAAGATCCTGGATACCGCTCCAATTGTGTCTCTTTACGTCAAGCACGGAATGATGGGCCTTTATCATTTCGAGCGCTGTGAGTATGACAAGGCCGTCCACGAGCTCCGTGTCGCCGACGCAAAATCGGGAATCAGCGGCAATAGCTTCTTGGAGTGCATTTTCCTTCCCGCTCAGGCCGCAGCTGCCGCGATGCTAGGCAAGTCACTGCATCCGGAAATCCGCGCGCTGATGAGTCGAGTTCGGAAGCGTGCGGCAATCAGTCCGAACAATTTTTATGACTTGCTTATATATGCGGCAGAAGCCGTTATTGCGGAAGCCAATGAAGAGAAGGGGCGACGTGACCACCTTCTAGGTCGCGTTCAAAGACTTTCCGGTGGAGATCTGAGCAGAGGTTTTGTCAAAATCTTTCATCTCAACAAGCTAACAGTGAGCAAATGGGGCAAACCATGAAGACGGCTAATCCGGGACAGCGGCCGACTAGCCGCCCTGATTAATACCCTCTTCCGGTGACGGGTGTAGACTTGCGAAGTTTATGTGAATCGTGGAGCCGTTGAGAGTACATGAGCGCGAATCAAATTACTTCCAACTTCGTCCAAGCAGCCGGCAGGCTGGGCTTCTCGTTTGAACCAGCGTTTTCGGTCGCGATGAAGGACGGTTCCGTGATTCAGAGCCTTGGTTTCGTGCGGCACTTCGGCTCTGAGCTTGGAACGCTGATCTTCTCTGAGTCGGAGTGCCCCTCAACGCGCGAGTGCGAGGAGCTCCAAGGCATGGGTTACTTCTACTCGTTGCTCTTTGGGTGTTTCTACGAGCTTGATGAGCAGCTCTTCAAAGACACGCTCAACGATTGGGGCTTCTTCGGCAACGAGCAGGAGCGTCCCGACTGGTACTCGGGTGCCCCCGCTTGACTCACTTGTGCGCCAGCACGATGAAAAACTCATCCCTGTGCCGGCTGGGAATCGGCGAGTTGCAGGTACCCCAGAGAAAGAGGAATCAGGCCCAGGTAGAAGACGGGGTACCCGAGCACACCGAAAAAGACGACGAAAAAGTACAAGGTAGTGAAGCTCGCGAAGACACCGGGAAGATAGAGGACCAGCAGAGCGCGGCGGGTGGTGGACCATCGAGCCCGGTTCCCCTCGTGTTTGGAGAATCGGAACCGGAGCAGGAGAAACAAGGGAATCACCCAGAGGAAGTGATACACCAGGGCCGCTCCCGGAAAAGAAGCCATGGCGATGATCGCGGCAAGATCGGAAAGGAAATAGACGAGCAGACTTCCCGCGAGCAAGGCCAGGACGCGAAGCGCCCGAGGGCTCTGGAGAACGGTACGATTGAACGTCACGGCCAGCGCGGTCATTGCCAGGGCCAGCGCAAGCACATAGGCCGCACGGTCCATCTGGGAGCTGAGTCCTCCCAGGTCCGCCTGGAACCAGGGATCCTTTTCAACCCAAGATGACGTGGGCCAGTCCATCCACTCTTCGCTTGGGAAGATCAACTCGTAGCCTTTGGCCTCAAGCTCGTTCCCCTGTTCGTCGCAACTCGTCGCCATCGTGAGGATGAGCGTGAGCAGGACGAGGGAGCCACCTGCCAGAAGCTTGCGCCGTGGCTGGCGGAACGGGTTCCGGCGGGCCAGCCATCCGCGAGGCCGGGCAAGCCATGCGCCGGCCCGGTCACTCCAGCCCGGAGGCCGCGAGACTTCGGCGAGGTCCTGGGCCTGTTGCCAGAGCCGGGAGCGGATGGTGATGCAGATGGCAGAGACATAGACGGTGCCCGCTACGAGGGCCGAGAGAAGAAGGCTGGGGCCAACGCCCTCCCACAAGGGCCAGACCGGCAACGCGACCGAAAGCAGATATCCGCTCAGACCCACGACAGCGCCCAGATAGGCGATGGTCTCGGGCTGCGCCGGGAACGTGGAATAGGCGGTGGAGCCAGGTCCCTCGAACAGGAGGCGGTCCAGGACCGGCCTTTCGGAGGGCTCGGCTCGCTCGAGGAGCCGCGCCGCGACCGCAGCCACGATGGATTGCTTCACGCGGAGGATATAGAGAAGCCCGCCTCCCCCTCCGATTACGATCGGCAGGAGCACGATCCAGTATCGGAGGTCAAGATTCAATGGAGTCCCGAGGATGGAGGAATCGATCGAGAACCACTCCTCCGCGAGCCGGTCGAGCTTGATCTCCAACGCCCTCTGTTTCTCCTCCGCTTGTTCGCTCCCCTCGGGCTCGACATCGTCGGGCAGAGTCTGGAAATTGCGGCCGGCGGTTTGTATTTTGTCGAAGAGTCCACGGAATACGTACGAGATCTCCGGCTCCCGCCGGGTATTCTTGCTCAGGTCGTTGATCCCCTTGAGGAGGTCATCAACCTCGGCACTGTCGACGCGGGAAAACGCGCGTGAAAAAGCGATGACCAGAAGAAGCAGAGAAAGGACGCTGACCCAGCCGATGCGGAAGCTCTGGGAGGCGAGGTTGCGATACTCTTCTCGAAGATCGGCGAGGTTTCGTTCGGTCGCCATCGCAGTGCCCCCTGGTAGTTCTGAGGAGGTGGTGTTGACGCCATTCTATCTCAGACGTCCCGTGCGGTACGCCAGAGCGGCACCTCCCGCCGTTGACATCCGGCGGCTTCTTCCCGCCCCCGGCTCCCTAAATCCCCTGGCGAGCACCCTTAGTTCTTGCAGGTACCCGCTTCACACGGCTCGCAGCAAGGGCGCTGCAGTCTGGTAATTTAGGGAGACAACGAATGACAGGCAACGGAGCTACCCGCCGCTGGCGGGCCCTTCTGGTTGCCG
>DASUNJ010000236.1:0-4581 GCA_036277235.1 Thermoanaerobaculia bacterium
ACGTCAACGTCGTGAACGTCGAGGTCTACGTGACCGACAAGCAGGGACGGCGCGTCCAGGGCCTTACCCGGGACGACTTCCAGGTCCTCGAAGACGGCAAGCCGGTGGAGATCACCAACTTCTACGCCGTTTCGGGTGGCCAGGTTTCCCAGGCCGCTCCCGAAACCGCGGAGCCCGAGCAGGTAGAGGAGGCCGCAGCGGCGCCCGCTCCCGAAGCCCAGCGCCTTTACCTGACCATCTTCCTCGACAACCGCAGCCTGCTCCCGGCCAGCCGCAACCTGGTCCTCAAATCGATCAAGGAGTTCGTGGCCCGGCTCCGTCCCGAGGACCGCATCCTGATCGCCGCCTACGACGGCTCGGTGCGGGTCCGCCAGGGGCTGACCAACGATCCGGCCACCCTCTCCGCGGCGCTGGAGGAGATGGCGAAGGTGGCGCCCGGCGGCGTGAGCCGCAACTCCGAGCGCCGGCGCCTGCTCGCGGAGATCGACGCGGCCTATCCGGTGGGCGGCGCGCAGGGCGGGGAGAACCAGCGCGAGCAGGCGGCGATCATTCTCGCCGAGCAGCTCTACAACAACATCCGCCAGTACGGGGTGCAGGTGTCCGAGGAGAACCGCCTCGCCCTGGGCCAGCTCCGGGAGTTCATCGACTCGCTGGCCGGCCTGCCGGGGCGCAAAGCCGTGCTCTACGTGAGCGGCGGCTTCTCCCTGCGCCCGATCCAGTCCTTCATGCAGGCCTGGGAGCAGAAATTTGCGATCCTCAGCGACCGGGTCGGCTACTCTCCCTTCGACGGCACCCGCGACGATCTGACTCCCCTGCTCCAGAAGCTGATCGAGCACGCCAACTCCAACCGGATCACCTTCTACAGCCTGGGCTCCACCCCGGAGCTCGTCGGAGTCTCGGCCGAATCCGGAGGGAGCGACACGTACGATTCGGACATGGAGTCCATGGACCGGACGGCGATGCAGTCCTCGCTGATGATGATCGCGGACGGCACCGGCGGCCTGGCCAGCGTGGACGCCGCGACGACCCCCATGCTCGACCGCATGCGCGAGGACTTCGAGACCTTCTACTCCCTGGGTTACATCCCGCAGACGGGGCGCGACGGCCGCAGGCGCAAGGTGGACGTGAAGATGCGCGACCGCTCGCTCGTCGTCCGCCACCGCGAGGCCCATCGCGAGCGGACCATGCCCGAGCGCATGACGAGCCGGGCCATGTCGGCCCTCCTCCTCGGCGAAGAGGACAACCCACTGGAAGTGGCGCTGGAGTTCGGCAAGGAGAAGAAGAACGACAAGGGCCAGTACGAGCTGGAGGTGCTGGTGAAGTTCCCGCTCGCCAACATGGTCCTGGTCCCGCAGGACCAGTTCCACGAGGGCAAGCTCACGCTCTTCGTCGGCGCGCGCGACAGCCATGGCCGCACGTCGCCGATCCAGCAGATCGCGGTGCCCATCCGCGTTCCCAACGACCAGCTCCTGACCGCCCTGGGCCAGGTCGGCGCCTACCGCATGACCATGCTGCTGCGGCCGGAGCCGCACACGGTCGCGGTGGCGGTCCGCGACGAGCTGGGCAATGCCGACTCCACGGCCAAGGCCGACTACACGCCGGGGCAGCAGGAGCAGCCGGCCGCGGCGGAGGCGGCGCCGGGGTCATGAGGGCTGCGGCTCTCCTTCTCCTCCTCGCCCTTCCCGCCCTCGGCCAGGAGCCCGCCACCGAGAAGCCGCCGCTGCGCGTGCTGCGCACCGGCGGGCTTCGCGTGGAGACGGCGGCCTTGCTCATGAGCGGCCAGGAGGGGGGCACCATCCCCGTGGCCGCCCTGGCCATTCCGTTGCCGGGAGCCGGCGGCAAGGCGCGGGTCGCCGTCCTCCTGGAGATGGACGGAGCCGAAACCATGGAAGGCCAGAACGGCGATCTCCTCCGCCTGGAGGTCTGCCTGTACGCGCTGACCAGCGCTCCCGACGGCTCGGGCCGGGTCGCCGGGTCGCGCATGGACACGGTCGAGATCGACCTGGCGCGGCTCGGGGCCGACCTGGAGAAGAGCGGGCTCAAGTACACGGGCGAGCTGCAGCTCGCCCCGGGCGAATACGCCCTCAGGACCCTGGTGCGCAACGCCGCCACCAGCGAGGTCGGCCTGCGGATGCTGCCGCTCTCCGTCCCCGACTTCGGGCAGAGCCAGAACGTCCTGCTGCCTCCGCTCGTGGCCGAGCCCGCGGGGGCCTGGCTGCAGGCGCGCGGCGCGGGCATCGCATCCCCTCCGCCCGGCCTCTCCTTCGAGACGCTGCCGTCCGCCCGGCCGGTCTTCTCGCCGACCCAGGAGATCTCGCTGCGGGTTCCGGCCTGGAAGCTCGGCGGCGGTGAGCTCCAGATCGAAGTCCGGCGCCCGGGCGGAGCGCGGGTGGCCACGTTCCCTCTGAAGATCGCTTCCCGGGAAGAGAGCGGCACGGCAGGGCTCGAGCTCCTCGCGGCCACCGTTCAGCTCAAGGGCGTCGAGGAGGGGGTCTACGAGCTCGGGATCGCGAGCGCCTCGCGGGGATCTGACGAGAGCGCGCTCGCCACCCCGTTCGTCCTTCTGGAGCAGGGCGGCGGCGGCCAGGTCTGGGCCGCGCTCACCGTGCCCCGGAGGAGCCGGACCGCGGCAACCGCCGGGGCTCCCGCCCAGGCCCCCAGGGCCGCGGCCAAGGCCAGGCGGACCCGGAAGATCGACGCCGGGCCGGTACGCGACGGCTACCGCGCGGTGCTCCGGCGCCTCGTCGAGGGGGACCGCAACGGCGCCCGCGATGCCATGCTGGAGCTGCAGACCAAGGTGCTCACGGGCGACAGGCCGGCCATCAGCGACGACCTCGTGGAGGTGGAGCTGGACGTGGCGGCCGAGCTGGCCCGCAAGGACCTGGAGAGCCTGGTGCCGGTCCTCACCCTCCACCAGGTGCTCTACCGCGAGGCCGTGCGCAAGGCGGGCTTCCTGCTCTCGACCCACAACCGCGAGCTGATCTTCCGGCTGGTGGACCTCTATGCCGAGCGCAGCGACTCCCCCGAGGGGAAGCGCCGGGCCTCCCGGTTCCTGATGGGCCTCGCCGCCGAGATGGTCTGGACCGCGCCGCCCTCCCTCCGGGCGCGGGTCTTCCAGCAGATCCTCGCGTACGACAGCCGGCAGGAGGCCGCCATCCTCTGCCTGGCCGTGGACGCCGAACGGCAGGGGCGTTACGGCGACGCCGTCGGCTACCTGGAGCGCCTGCCTCCCGGTCACACCGAGTCCCGCCTGCGGCTCGCCGTCAACCTGGCGCGGCTCGGCAAGATGCAGGAGGCGCGCAAGCTCCTTCGCGAGCTCTCGGCACCGGCAGCCAAAGCCGAGGCGTGGCAGCTCGCCGTGGCCTGGCAGGAGATGGCCCGTCTCCAGCTCGCGGCGGGCGACCTCGACGGCGCCGAGCAGACCTTGCGCGAAGGGCTCCAGCGCCTGCCCGAGGACGACAAGCTCGCGCTTCAGCTCGGCCTCGTGCGCGACCTGCGCAAAGACCCGCGGGGCGCCCGCGATGCGGTCGCCGACCTGGGCAAGACCCCGGGCGCGGGCGGCGCGGCCCGGCACCGCTACAACCAGCTCCCCCTGGAGAGCCTCGACCAGGCCTGGATCGAGCTCCAGGAGCAGGGCGTGGGGCAGATCCCGGCGCTGGCCGCGGTCCTCGGCGTCCCTGCCGTCAACGACGAGGCGCCCCGGAATACGCCATGAAACGCTTGAATCTTCTCCTCGTGCTTCTCCTCTGGACCTCGCCGTCGGAGGCTGCCCCCTCCGTCCGCATCGTGAGCCCGCCTCCCAACCAGCCGCTCTTCGGCGAGGTCGAGATCCGCGCCCAGGTGACCGGCGCGGCCGTCAGCCGGGTCGAGTTCTATCTCGACAGCCTGCGGGTCGGAGTTGTGGAAGCTCCCCCCTGGCGGATCGTGATCGACGTGGGCCAGCAGAACGCCGAACACTCCGTCGAGGTCGTGGCCTACGGCCCCTCCGGACCGATCGGCAGCGCCACCCTGCGGGCCCTGCCGCTCCAGATCGATGACGAGATCGAAGTCGGCCTGCAGCAGCTCTACGTGGTCATCGACCGCGGCGGCCTGCGGGCCAACGACCTGACGCGCGAGGACTTCACCATCCTCGACGACGGGGTGCCGCACGAGATCATTACGTTCGAGCGCGGGGAGATCCCCTTCACCGGCGTGCTGCTCGTGGACTCCAGCACCAGCATGTCGGGCTCGCGCCTGCGCACCGCCGTGGACGGAGCCAAGACCTTCGTCGGCGGGATGAAGCGCCTCGACGAGGCGAAGATGATCCTGTTCTCCGACCGCATCCTGCTGGAGACGCCATTCACCAGCGTGCCCTCGATCCTCACCCTGGGCCTCGCGGGTGTCCAGGCGCAGGGGGGGACGGCGCTCAACGATGCTCTCTACCTGGGACTGAAGCGGCTGGAAGGCCGGCAGGGACGCAAGGTGGTCGTGCTGGTCTCGGACGGCGTCGACATCGAGAGCATCCTCACCATGGAGCAGGTGCAGAAGATCGCGCGCCAGAACCAGGCCGTCCTCTACTGGCTCCGCCTGCGGCGCCTGGAC
>DASUNJ010000237.1:0-4692 GCA_036277235.1 Thermoanaerobaculia bacterium
CCGCTCCCTCGCCCGCTTCTTGGATGGCGACGACGCAGGCGTCGGCGCCGCCCTGGAGAAGGCCGCTGACCGGGGGCAGAAAGTGTCCGGATCGGTGCGCAGGAACGAGGCCCTGCAGAGGCAGCGGACGTTCATGGAGAGTCGCCGCAGGCCGCCCCGCCCCGCGGTATCGGCGACGGCGACGGCGACCGTGGTGGAGGTGGAGCCGGAATGAGCATCCCTCTGCTGCTTGAGCTGCCCAACGGTCTGGAGGTCGCCTTCCAGACCCGGTCCGAGGCGCGCTTCTTCTACGAGGACATCTTCGAGAAGGAGGCGTACGTCCGGCACGGAATCGTCTTGGATAACGGGGCCGTGGTCTTCGATGTGGGGGCGAACATCGGCATGTTCACGATATTTGCCCATACCTGGTGCCGCCAGCCGCGGGTCTACTCCTTCGAGCCGGTGCCGACCCTGTTCGAGATCCTCTCGTTCAACGCGGGCCGGCACGCGCCCGGAGCCCGGCTCTTCAACTTCGGCCTGTCGGACCGTGCCCGCCGTGAGCGCTTCACCTTCTATCCGAACAGCTCCGGCATGTCATCCGTCTATGCGAACGATGAGGAGGAGAAGGAGGTTCTGCGCGCCATCCTGGGCAACCAGCACCGCCAGGGGGCGGAGGGGCTGGACGAGGTCCTCCTGCATGTTGACGACCTCCTGGAGGAGCGGTTGCGGCGGGTCGAGGTGGAGGTGGAGCTGCGCACGGTCTCCGACGTCATCCGCCAGGAGGGAGTGGGCCGGATCGACCTGATGAAGATTGACGTGCAGAAGAGCGAGTGCGACGTGCTCGCCGGGATCGAGGACGAGCACTGGTCGCTGATCCGCCAGATGGTCCTGGAAGTGCACGACTTCAGGGGGCGCGTGCGCCAGGTCCTGGAAGAGCTCCGCAGTCGCGGCTACGAAGTGCTCGCCGAGCAGGATGATTTCTACACCGAGTCCAACATCTACAACCTTTACGCCCGGCGACCACCGGTTCCGGCGCGGGAAGACCGCTACCAGAGGATTCAGGAGCGCGCCGCGAGCTTGCGGCAGTCCCTGTTTCGGCAGAAGCAGCGGCGAGGAGCAGCGAAATGATTGATCCCGAGATCCAGGATTCTCTCGACGGCGTGGCCGTGGTGGGGCTGGCCGGACGCTTTCCGGGAGCCCGGAATCTCGACCAGCTGTGGCGCAATCTGCGCGATGGAGTCGAGTCGATCTCTTTCTTTTCCGACCGCGAGTTGGAGGAGGCGGGCGTCGATCCTGCGCTCCTGAAGCGGCCGGAGTTCGTCAAGGCCGCCGGCGCGCTCGAGGGCGTCGAAATGTTCGATGCCGACTTCTTCGGCTTCAGCGCCCGCGAGGCCTCCATCATGGAGCCGCAGTACCGGTTCTTCCTCGAAACCGCCGCCCAGGCCCTGCAGAACGCCGGCTACGACTCTGAGAGCTACGACGGCGCCGTAGGCGTCTACGCTGGGATGAGCGTCGGCAAGTACCTGATGAACAACCTGGCCTCCAATCGGGAGGTCCTGGAGTGGGCCGGCGACCTGCAGCTCCGGATCTACAACGACAAGGACTTCTTGGCCTCGCTGACCGCCTACAAGCTGAACCTGCGTGGGCCGAGCCTCTCGGTGCAGACCGCCTGCTCTACGTCTCTGGTGGCGATCTGCCTGGCCAGCCAGGCGCTGCTCAACTACCAGTGCGACATGGCCCTGGCCGGCGGTGTCTCGGTCTCCTCGCCCGGCCGCTTCGGTTACAAGGCCCTGGCCGGCGTCTTCTCCCCGGACGGCCATTGCCGCGCCTTCGACGCGGACGCCCAGGGGACCGTGAACGGCAACGGCGTGGGCTTGGTCGTGCTCAAGCGCCTGGCCGACGCCGTGGCCGACGGCGACACGATCCACGCAGTCATCAAGGGTTTCGCCATCAACAACGACGGCGCCCACAAGGTCGGGTACACCGCCCCCAGCGTCGACGGCCAGGCCGAGGTGATCGCCATGGCCCAGGCCATGGCCGGGGTCGACCCCGGGACCATCACCTGCGTCGAGGCGCATGGCACGGGTACGCCCCTGGGCGATCCCATCGAGATCGCCGCGCTGACGCAGGTGTTCCGCCAGAGCACGGACCGAACGGGCTTCTGCGCCGTCGGCTCGGTGAAGCCCAACATCGGGCACCTGGACGCGGCCGCGGGCATCGCCAGCTTCCTCAAGACGGTGCTCTCCCTCGAGCACCGCGAGATGCCGCCCACGCTGCACTTCCGGCGGCCCAACCCGCAGATCGACTTCGCCAGCACGCCGTTCTATGTCAACGCCTCGCTGCGCGAGTGGGAGACCGGCGCCGCGCCGCGCCGGGCAGGGGTCAGCGCCTTCGCGGTGGGCGGCGTGAACGCCCACGTGGTGGTGGAGGAGGCGCCGGCCGCCGAGCCGTCCGGCCCGAGCCGCCCGTGGCAGCTCCTGGTCCTGTCGGCGCGCACCGACACGGCCCTGGAGACGGCGACCGACGATCTCGCCGCCCATCTTGAGGCGCATCCGGAGCAGGGTCTCGCCGACGTCGCCTTCACGCTGCAGGCCGGCCGCCGTGCCTGGGCACACCGCCGCGCCCTGGCCTGCCGCGACCGCGAAGAGGCGATCACGATCCTGCGCGACCGCGACGCCCGCCGGCTGTGGACCGCCGCCACCGAGGACACCCAGCGGCAGGTCGCGTTCCTCTTTCCGGGTCTCGGCAACCAGTACCCCGACATGGCCCTCGACCTCTATCTCCGGGAGCAGGCCTTCCGCGAGACGGTGGACCGCTGTGCCGCGATCCTCAACCTCCACCTGGGGCAGGACGTGCGCGACCTGCTTTTTCCCGGGCGCAAGACGGGACGGCAGGCGGCAGCGGAGGCCCCCCTCGACCTGCGCCGCATGCTGCGCGGGGATACCGAGGGAGTAGCCGGCGCGCTGGCGCCGACCTGGATCGCGCAGCCGGCCCTGTTTGTCGTCGAGTACGCGCTTACCCAGCTGTGGATGGAGTGGGGCATCCGGCCGCAGGCGCTGGCAGGTTACAGCATTGGCGAGTACGCCGCGGCCTGCATAGCGGGCGTCTTCCGCCTGGAGGACGCGCTCACCCTGGTGGCGCGTCGGGCCCGCATGATCCAGGACCTGCCGACCGGAGCCATGCTCGCGGTCTCCCTGGGGGATGAGGAGGTCGCGTCCGAGCTGATAGGCGGCGTGTGCCTTGCCGCCGTCAACGGCCCGGCGGTCTGCGTGCTCTCCGGTCCGGAGGAGGAGATCGCCGGGGCGGAGCGGCGGCTGCGCGAGCGCGGTGCGGTCTGCCGTCGGCTGGAGACCACGCACGCCTTCCATTCCCGCATGCTCGAGCCGATCGTCGCGCCCTTCCGCCGGCTGCTCGAGGGGGTGGAGCTGCGGGCGCCGGAGATCCCTCTGCTCTCCGATGTCACCGGCACCTGGCTCACGCCCGAGGAGGCCACCGATCCCGGCTACTGGGCCGAGCACCTCTGCCGCACTGTGCGCTTCGGCGACGTCGCCGCGGAGCTGTGGCACAAGCCGAACCGCGCTCTGGTCGAGGTCGGCCCTGGGCAGGGGCTGAGCGCCTGGGCCCTGCAGCACCCTGCCTCCGCGGGGGCCGCTGACCCCATCGTGGTGGGCTCGCTGCGCCACTCCTACGACGCACAGCCAGACCTCGCGTTCCTCCTGGCTTCCCTGGGCAAGCTCTGGCTTTCCGGCGTGCCGTTCGACATTGCCGCCTTCTGGAACGGGGAGCGGCGCTACCGGGTGCCGCTGCCGACCTACCCCTTCGAGCGTCGGCGCTACTGGATCGATCCGCAGAGGTCCCGCCTGGACGCGAACCGGCCGCGGGAGGTCTCGTTCGAGAAGCGGCCGGACGTGGGTGACTGGTTCTACGCCCCGACCTGGAAGCAGGCGCTGCAGCCGGCGGCTCCGGATCTGGAAGCCCTGGAAGGCGGGTGGCTCCTCTTCGTCGACGAGTTGGGCCTCGGGGAGCGGCTCGCCCGCAGGCTGGAAGCGGCCGGCAGGCCGGTGATGAAAGTGCTGCCCGGCGAGATCTTCAGTACCCCGGAGCCCGGCTGGTACACGCTGCCGCCGGGCGACCCCGCCGCCTACTCGCGTCTCTGGTCGGAGCTCCGGCACATGGGCGAGCTGCCGAGGCGCATCGTCCACCTGTGGAGCGTCACCGGGGCCAGTGAAGAGCCGGAGGAGATCCGGGAGCGGGGCCTATACAGCCTCCTCTTCCTAGCCCAGGCGCTCGGAGAACGGGAGCTCGCGTCGGACATCGACTTCGCGGTGATCTCGAACGGTATGCGGGTCGTCTCCGGCGAGGAGAACGTGCAGCCGGAGAAGGCGACGTTGCTCGGGCCTTGCCAAGTGATCCCGCAGGAAATCCCGCGAGTCCGGTGCCGCAGCCTCGACGTGAGCTGGCCGACCCGCGTCCAGGAAGCCGACCTGGTCGAGCGGCTGCTCGGCGAGCTGGCGGCTGACGTTGCCGAACCGGTGGCCTGGCGCGGCCTCACCCGCTGGGTCCAGGCATTCGAGCCGGTCCGGCTGACGGAAGGCCGCTCTCGGCTGCGCGATCAGGGCGTCTACCTGATCACGGGTGGCCTTGGCGGGATCGGCTTGGTGCTCGCGGAGAGGCTGGCCGGCGCCGCCCGTGCCAGGTTGGCCCTGGTCGGCC